>NZ_JBAEER010000077.1:0-9917 GCF_056207615.1 Candidatus Cryptobacteroides sp.
GCCAAAGAACCTTACCGCCCTGGAGCTGCTTGCCGATGGTCTTGAAGTTGGTGTCGAGTCCGATGCTGGTGAAGGCAAGGACGAAGCACCAGTTCTTGTACTGGTCGAGGACCTTGTTGATTGCGCTGACCTGGTCGCCGCCTGCGAGAGGGAGGACGATGAATGAAGCAACGAGGGATGCGATGAAGAATCCGACGATGAACTTAGGGAAGCGCGTCCAGATCTCGTTTGCACCGACCTTCTGACCGTTGTTGCCCTCGACGCGGGTAGCGAAGAAGAGAGCCACGAAGAACGCGATGAAACCGATGAGGATGTTCTGGATCATCTTTACGAGCACGGCTGCCTTCTCAGCTTCGCCGCCAAGCTCAGCACCAGCGAGTGCAACTGCACCTGTACTGTCGACGGTACCACCGATGAGCGCACCACCCATGATTGCAGACATGCCGCAAGTCTTGATGATGATCGGCTCGATTACCATCATGATGATGGTGAAGATGATGGAGATGGAGATGGCCATTCCGAGGTCCTGCTTCTTGCAGTTAGACGCTGCGCCGGTAGCGATGGCTGCAGAAGTACCGCAGACGCTGGTCGCAGATGCAAGAGTGATTACCAACGGCTTGTTGTCCATCTTGAGGACCCTTGTGCCGAACCACCACATGAAGAGGATGACCACTGGGGTCACGATCCATGCGATGCCGAGACCATAGAGACCGAACTTCGCGATGTTGCTGAAGAGGACAGAGAATCCCATGATGACGAGACCAGTCTTCACGTAGAACTCCGTCTTGATTGCCGGACGGAGCCACTCAGGAACACCGACGGTGTTCGCGATGATGAGACCTACGATGAGTGCCCAGAAGGCCCACTCAAAGTAACGATTGAGAGTAAACTCTGCGCTGATGAGGCGCACGATCACAGCAAGTACAAACAGCGTAAGGAAAGCCGGGATGTACTTCTTGACGTCCCCACCCTGAATCTTGATGGCTGCGGTGAAGAGAGCTCCGATCACCAGAACGGTGACACAGAGTCTGATCCAGAAACTTGCAGAGGCGAACTGAGCTCCGAGAGGAGTCACCTTTGCTGCCGCAGCTTCGGAGAGAGATTCTCCGCAAGCCCAGGTGCTGAACTTAAGTGCGGAAAAGTCGAACCAACCGGTAAGAACCGAGATTGCGCCGATAAGGATCACGATGAAACCGATCCAGCAGGCCATCCAGTCCTCGGAGGTCAACTTCTTTGCCAAATTGCTCATTTGTTTAGGTTTAATGGTTGATAATATAATTATTGGCGGAAGCAAAGATAGACATATTTTTTTAATTGCTATTTTTGCACCATGTCACTAATCTCACACACAAGCGCAGGCTGCTGCAAATGCGGCAGGAAAGCAGACATAACGGTCTACAGAAGCATAAACACGGCAGACGACCCTCAGCTCAAGGAGAAGGTCAAGGACGGATCCATATTCGTATGGCAGTGTCCAGACTGCGGACAGGCGAATCTCGTGAAATACGAGACGCTCTACCATGATCCGGATTCGAAGCTCATGATATGGCTCACCCCTGCCGGAGACCTTCCGGAGAGCGAGATGAAGGCTGTGACAAACCATGCCAAGGCCATGGGCGACTATACCCTGCGCCGCGTAAGCGACGTGAGCTCGCTGATGGAAAAGATACTCATCTTCGAGGCCGGGCTGGACGACGTGGTGGTCGAAATGTGCAAGTACGTGACGAGGGTCGAGATGGCGGCAAAAGCCGGCGAGGACAAGGCGACCCAGATCCTGAATCTGCCTATGCACTTCTATCGCAAAGGTGTTCAGGACGACACCGAGTATATCACACTCTCTTTCCCGGACAACGGTAAGATGGTCGGCTGCAACATCGGTTTCAACGTATACGAGGACTGCCTCGGCATATTACAGCGAAACCCTTCCATCAAAGCAGAGGAAGGGTTTGCAAAGGTCGACGGAGCCTGGCTGACCAGCCTGCTCGGATAATCTTTTCTATTCTTCGGTTTCCTACTGAAGTCTTCTGGCGCCGTCTCCGATGACGACGTCGTAGATCTTCGGTGCATGTCCGAATTTCTCGGTGAACTTTTCCACCGCTGCATCCACGAACTCCTGGTAGAGTTCCTCCTTCACGAGGTTGATGGTGCAGCCGCCGAAACCGCCACCCATTACGCGGGATCCGGTGACATCCATCTTGCGTGCAAGCTTGTTGAGGAAGTCGAGCTCCTCGCAAGAAACCTCATAGAACCGGCTGAGACCGAAATGGGTCTGGTACATGAGCTCGCCCACGGTCTCATAGTCGTTTCTCTCGAGAGCATCGCAGACGTCGAGCACCCTCTGGACCTCGCCGATAATGTATTCGGCGCGGAGGAAATCCTCCTGTGAGATCTCCGAGCGCACCTCGTCGAGCCAGAGACGGTTGGCATCGCTGAGGAAATCCACCTCCGGATGGTTCTTCTTGATGGCAGCTGCAGCGTTCTCGCACGACTGACGGCGCTTGTTATATGCGGATGAAGCGAGTTCATGCTTCACGCACGAGTCGACGAGGACAAGCTTATATCCCTCCGGATTGAAAGGGAAATACTTATATTCCATGGTCTTGCAGTTGAGCCTGATGAGGCTGCCTGCCTTACCGAAGCATGAGGCGAACTGGTCCATGATGCCGCACTTCACACCGCAGTAATTGTGCTCGGTGCTCTGTCCTATCTTCGCCAGTTCGAACTTGTCGATATGGTTTGAGTTGAGGTCGTTGACGGCAAAAGCGAATGCGCTCTCGAGGGCAGCAGACGAGCTGAGTCCGGCTCCGAGAGGAATATCTCCCGAGAAGACGGCATTGAAGCCACCCACCTTACCTCCGCGCTTGACGGTCTCGCGACAGACGCCGAAGATGTACCTTGCCCACTGCTGGGTAGGTGCGTCACCCTCCTCCAGGCCGAATTCTGCATACTCATCGATATCCAGAGCATAGGCACATACCTTCTCCGTTCCGTTGAGTGCAATCTCGACCATGATGCCCTTGTCGATAGCTCCAGGGAACACATATCCTCCGTTATAGTCCGTGTGCTCGCCGATGAGGTTGATTCGTCCCGCAGATGCATAGAATTGTCCCTCGCATCCGAAAAGTGTATTGAATTTGTCTGAAATTCTTGTCTTCATATCCTAAAGATCCGTTTTACGATCGGGGAGGTCCAAATTTACCTTTTTTTTCGTTATTTTTGCCTAAATTTTAACTAAAGACAATGAATTACACACTCAAAACACTTGTCCTTGCAGCAGCTGTCGCACTTGTCCCAGCGATGGCCGGAGCGCAGGATTTCTATCAGACCTATGAAAAGGCTGATCAGGCAAGAATCGAACAGAACCTCGCTTACAACGGCCCTGTACAGGGCGTATGGAAGGATGCCGATTCGTTCATCTACTCAAACCATGAGCAGGATGGCGACAAGGTTTACGAGGTGAACGTAAGGACCAAGAACAAGAAGGTAGTCTCTGAGCAGGAGCTCAACGAGCTCAGGCAGAGATACAACAGGCCATACTATGATCCTTCTGACGAGAGCGAATACTATCACAGAAGAGACAACAGAAGCTTCAAGTCTCCTGACGGAACCGCAGAGGCCTATATCAAGGACAACAATGTCTGGGTCAAGAAGGACGGACAGGAGAAGCAGCTCAGCTTCGACGGTTCTGAGACCTATCCTTACGAGAGGATCATGTGGTCTCCTGACTCAAAGAAGATCGCTGCAAGCAAGAAGCAGGTGCTCAAGGAGAGGCAGATCCTTCTCCGCACCTCTCGTCCTGACACTCAGGTTCAGCCTACATACAGGTGGCTCGACTATGCGAAGCCAGGCGACACCCTCCCTCAGACCGAGGTTGCTCTCCTCAATGTGGAGACCGGTGCCATAAGGGTTGACAACGCTCCTTTCGCAAACCAGTACTCACTCTATCTCGGCCAGTGGTCACCTGACTCAGAGTGGTTCACCTTCGAGTACAACCAGCGTGGCCATCAGGTATACCAGCTCGTAGCAGTCAATGCACGTGACGGTAGGACCCGCGTCCTCGCAGACGAGAACACAGCTAAGTACGACTACAAGTTCATCTACTACAACGATCTCTATCGTTACTATTTCAAGGATGGCAAGCGTATACTCTGGATCTCAGAGCGCGACGGCTACAGGCATCTCTACATCGTTGACCCAGTATCTGCAAGGAACACCCAGCTCACCAGCGGCGAGTGGAACGTCAGGGAAATCCATGAGGTGAACGAGGCTCAGGGCTACATCCTCTTCTCTGCGAACGGACTCAACGAGAAGAAGGGCGAGGACCCATACAACAAGCACGTATGCAAGCTCTTCATCAAGAGTGGCGAGATCGTGGACCTCACTCCTGAGAACGCATTCCACACCCCTATCTTCTCTCGTGACTACACCTGCTTCATCGACAACTACTCTCGTCCAGACCTTCCTAACACCGCTGTGGTACGTTCTTCTTCAGACGGTTCCATCATGATGGAAATCCAGAAGCAGGACATCAGCGCCCTCCTCAAGAAGGGCTTCACCATGCCTGAGGTATTCGTCGCCAAGGGCCGTGACGGCAAGACCGACATCTGGGGCACCATCTATCGCCCAAGGAACTACAAGCCTGGCAAGAAGTATCCTGTCATCGAGTACATCTATGCAGGTCCGCATGACTCACATGTCGAGAAGGTCTTCTCTTGCAACTCACGTAACATCACCCTCTGTGAGCTCGGATACGTAGTCGTTACCATCGACGGTATGGGAACCGACAACAGGTCAAGGAAGTTCCAGGACGTATGCTGGCAGAACATCAAGGACGCAGGTTTCCCTGACCGCATCCTCTGGATCCAGGCAGCAGCGAAGAAGTACAAGAACCTCGACATCTCCAATGTCGGTATCTACGGATACTCAGCAGGTGGCCAGAACACTCTCGCAGCGCTTCTCTTCCATCCTGAGTTCTACAAGGTCGGCGTAGCTCTCTGCGGATGTCACGACAACCGCATGGACAAGATCTGGTGGAACGAGCAGTGGATGGGCTACCCTATCGGCCCATGGTACTCTGAGAACTCGAACGTGGACAATGCAGACAAGCTCCAGGGCAAGCTCTTCATCATCAACGGCGAGGTCGACGACAACGTGGATCCTGCATCTTCACTCCAGGTGGTTGCCGAGCTCATCAAGAACGACAAGGACTTCGAGCAGCTCTACCTCCCAGGTTACTCGCATAACCTCGGTGCAAAGTGGATCACCAGAAAGATGTTCGAGTATTTCTACAAGAATATCCCTACAAGCAGCGGCAGCTCATCAAGCAAGTCTGCTGCACCTAAGAAATAAGGCTAAAATCTAACCCTAGCCACCACCGGAAGGTGGTCGGAGACTCCGCCCAGATATCTCGGCCCAGAGTAAGTCCTCAGAGGCTTCTCGCCGGAATGGGCGGAGTCTTTGGCTATTATGAAAGGCGGATAGGCTATCTTCATGCTTGCACCCTCAGCCAGGTCCTCGGTAGCCATGAACATATCTATGAGCTCCCATTTCCCTTCGTAGCGTATGGTTCCTTCTCCTCTCTCCGCAATGGGCTCGGCGAGGTTAACCATGGTTCCCCGGACAAGTTCGAAAGCCTCGCCGTCCGGCGTGTCGTTGAAGTCCCCCATCGCAAGGGTATTTCGATTTCCAAGGCTCTCCACGACCGAAAGCATCGTCTCCATCGCGCCTATTCTGCGCGACGCACTCGTACTTCCCCCGTACTTGGAAGGATGATGGTTCACCAAAAGGTTCAGAGTGTCGTTTTTTGCATCCAGAAGGCGGACTTCAAGTATGTCTCGGGTAGTTGAGCCATTGACGGCGTGCGGACGCGAAGAAAGCAGGGAAAGAGCCTCCTCCCTGTATATCAGGCCCACGTCTATTCCTCGAGGATCCGGAGAATCGTAATGGACATAAGAATAGCCGAAGGAGGACAGCGCAGTATTGCGCACCACGCTTCTGAGTACGAATTCATTCTCAATCTCGGCAAATCCCACGGCGTCCGGAAGACGACCTTCCCTGTCCGCTATCCACAGGAGCGTCTTCGCAACTGCATTGCACTTGGTCCAAAACCTTTTCCTGGTCCACCTGCGAGGCCCCGTCGCCGAGAATTCGGCATCCGACGAACCACCTCCGCCGTCCGTGTAATCAAAGAAATTCTCAAGATTCCAAAATACGACAAGCAGCGAATCTCTTTCCTCCCCCACTGCCGTAAATGTGCCCATGAGGCACAAAAGTACGGTCACAATCCTTTTCATAGCGGCAAGTTAGTAAATTCTTGCTAACTTTGCAGCCCTAAATTCAGATAAATCATGGCATTGAAATGCGGCATCGTAGGATTGCCTAACGTCGGCAAATCCACACTGTTCAACTGTATAAGCTCCGGAAAGGCCCAGAGCGCCAATTTCCCATTCTGCACCATCGAGCCAAACATCGGCTCAACCATGGTACCAGACAAGCGTCTTGACGTGCTTACAGAGATCTGCAAGCCACAGAGGACCATTCCTGCAACGGTCGAGATCGTCGACATCGCGGGTCTTGTGAAAGGCGCCAGCAGAGGTGAGGGACTCGGTAACCAGTTCCTTGCAAATATCCGCGAGTGTGACGCAATCCTCCATGTACTCCGCTGCTTTGACGACGGAAACATAGTGCACGTTGACGGCAGCGTCAATCCTGTACGTGACAAGGAGGTCATCGACATGGAGCTCCAGCTCAAGGATCTCGAGACAGTGGAGAACCGTCTCGCAAAGACAGAGAAGCAGGCAAAGGTCGGCGCAGACAAGAATGCCAAGAAGCTCTGCGAACTCCTCGCAAAGTATAAGGAAGTCCTTCTCCAGGGCAAGTCTTGCCGCACTGTCGAGCTTGAGAACGCTGAAGAGGAGGCCCTCGCAAAGGAACTCTACCTTCTCACCAACAAGCCTGTGATGTATGTCTGCAACGTGGATGAGGCTTCAGCAGCAAACGGAAATGCCTATGTTGAGGCTGTACGCGAGGCTGTGAAGGACGAGAACGCAGAGATACTCATCATCTCGGCCAAGACTGAGTCCGACATCGCAGATTTCGAAGATTATGACGAGAAGCAGATGTTCCTCGAGGAGATGGGACTCGAAGAGCCTGGTTCGGCAAGGCTCATCCAGAGCGCCTACAAGCTCCTCGGTCTCCAGACCTACTTCACCGCGGGTGCTGACGAGTGCCGCGCATGGACCATACGAAAGGGTGACAAGGCACCTAAGGCAGCCGGCGTCATCCATACAGACTTCGAACGTGGCTTCATCCGCGCTGAGGTAATCAAATACGATGACTTCGTAAGTCTCAAGTCGGAGGCAGCATGTCGCGCTGCCGGAAAGCTCGGTGTCGAAGGTAAGGACTATGTCGTACAGGACGGTGACATCATGCACTTCCTCTTCAATGTATAAACTATCGGAATAGCATACACACAAAAAGGCGGAGACTTTGCGGTCTTCGCCTTTTTTGTATCTGTATAAAAATAAAGCAATCGCCATTCTTCACAGAGTGGCGATTGCTCGTGTTGTGTGCTAATTTCTTCTGATTAGAAGAAACGTGCTCTATTATCTTTCACGTCAGCATCGTCCATCATAACGTACATAAGCATCTGCGCGTTCCTCTGTGCGATCTGCATTTCACTTGCCTTAGCATCATCCTCGGTGAAGTATGCACCGGTGTCACGTGAGTTGACGCGGTATACATATACACCATATGCACCAGCCACAGGACCTGAGATCTGACCGATCTGCGCTGCTGAAACTGCACCTACGAATGCAGGATCAGAACCCTGGCTCATAAGTGATGAGAAGGTGATGTCCTCGCTGTGGCTGACGGTAGTACCGAGAGCCTCTGCGATAGCCTCCATTGAGTTGAGACCAGAGATCTTCTTTGCGATTTCTGCCTTCTGGATCTCGGCAACCTTGTCAGCCTTGAGAGTGCTCTTGATAGTTGCGGCAGCCTCCTCAACAGGAGCGTAACCCTCTTTGTGAATACCGGTGCAAGCAACTACGAAGAAGTAGTTCTGGTTGATGGTGATGATATCTGAAACCTTGCCGGCCTTCTTCTGATCGAAAGCCCAACGGGTGATTTCCTTGGTGTTCTCAACGCCTGCGAGAGTCTCGGCAGCCTCGGTCATCCTGTTAACTGGATGAGATACGAGACCGAGCTCCTCAACTGCAGCCTGGAAGTTCTCGAGCTTACCTGCTGACTGAGCTGCGAGATTGTTAGCCTCGCTGTATGCGCTGTTGTAGGTCTCCTTGCTAGGAAGGGCAGCCTTCTCATAGATGGCAACCTGCTTCTTGAGAACAGGCTCGCTAGCTGAAACGAGCTCTGCGAGGAACTTACCATAGCTTGGAACGTCTACCACGATAGGAGTGCCGACCTTAGCCTCGAAGAGTGGCTCGAAACCAGGAACCATATAGCTCTGGGTCATGGTCATAGGCTCTGCGTCGCGGAGAACTGCGAGAGTTGAATCATTCATCTCGCTGCCTGGAGCATACCTTACCTCGATCTCATCTGGGATCATCTTGCTGGCCATGATGCGTGCTGCATAGAAGACGTCACCGTTCTGAACCATCTCGCTTGTACCCTCAGCACCGCTGAACACGAAATCGTTGATCTCTGAGTTGACGGTATTGAGCTCGCCTGCTGCGTACCAGTAGTTAGAGAGAGGGCGGTCAGAGTTCCTGAGGAGGAAGCTCTTCATATTGTCGGTGGTAGTGAACTCCTCGTAGAGTGCGAGGTATGCATCCTTTGCATCAGCAACGTCCTTCGCAGAAGGAGTAACCTGGAAGAGTACGTACTCGATGTCACGGCTTGCATTCTGCTTGAAGAAGTCCTTGTGAGCGTTGTAGTAGTTCTTGATCTCGCTGCTGCTTACGTTAGCTACAGAATCAGCTACGAAAGCGGTAGGAACCATGACGAAGTCTACATTGCTGCTGACGTTGTTCTCCTCGATGAGCTTCGCGAGCATGAGAGGGCTCTGTACGTTGCTGTTTGCGAAGAGAGCTGCATACTTGGTGTAGTACTGCTGGGTACGGATAACGTTCTGCATGTAGTTCCAGAGGGTGTTGAGCCTTCCGGTCTCATCGTCCTTAGCTGACTGAACGAACTGAATGAGGTACTCCCTTGAGAAGTTACCGTTCTCGTCCATGAAGTTCTGAGCGATGATTGGAGAAACGTTTGTACCGGTGGTAAGGTCGATGAGCTCCTGCTCGCCTACCTCGATACCTGCAGCATTGGCATTCTTGATGAAGAGGTACTTATCGATAAGTGCCTGCCAAGCCTGATTACGGATTTCCTTGGTTTCCTGGTCACCTCTTACTGAAGAGCCTGTCATGAGCTCGCTGATTACAGTATAGGTATCCACATCAGCCTGAAAATCCTGATATGATACTGTCTTTCCGTTGATGTTACCTACGTCATACTTAGATGACATAGCCTGACTCACGGAGCTTAAGGTGTTCGGATCCACGATGAACGAGAGCAATGCAAGCGCGATGATCGCGGTGATTACTATACCGAACTTGACGCGAATTGTTTCAAGAACCGCCATTTGTTAGATATTTTTTATTGTTTTTAAGCTTTTAAAATGTGCTATAAGGGACGCAAAGGTAGTTATTTTCTTTCAATTACCATTATTTTTTTCGTAACGGACCAATAAAATTGGCCGTATCGATGATAACAACCGTGCTATCCTGCACAACTACGCCGTAACTGTCGAAAGGTTTCCTGATGATGGTATTGTTGGCACGCTGGTCTGAAACCATTCCGTATCCCTGCATGAATCCATCATTGGAGTACATCTTGACATAGCAATCCGTATAGATGGTCTCCTTCTCCCTGTCCCAGTAGAGCGTATCTGTCTCCATGGTCTC
>NZ_JBAEER010000078.1:0-21108 GCF_056207615.1 Candidatus Cryptobacteroides sp.
TCCCTGCCTATATTGATGCAGCTGACCCTCATCGCAGCATATATAATATTTCATGCACTTCCTATAATCTTTATCCTAAGATATGCTTATGTCATATAATTTAGATGGGGACCTATTCTCCGAGGGAATCCGTCATGAGGACAGCAGCACACCACGCTGGGACGGAAAGATATCGGAGACGAGTTGGAGGAACCCTGGTGAGACATCAGACAGGGGTTACGTCTACAGGTACGACGGCCTCTCCAGACTGACGGCAGCAGAGTATGCGGATGCCTCCGGCTCCGGGCTGTTCACCGAAAGATACGGCTATGACCTGAACGGCAACATGACATCCAGGACAAAGGCTGTCCAGCTCACGGACGGCTCAGGCAATAAGACGCTCGCGAATCTTGTCGCACGCAATTCCTACACCTGCAAGGAACTTGAGACGGAGACCGGACTATATGACTTCAGAGCCAATAATGACGATTTCCCGGCAAGGAAGCCTCATCGGGGAGTGTCTAGATGAAGCGGAGGAGGGCGTCGTAGACGCGGTGGACAGGGAAGCCCATCACGGTGTAGAATGATCCTTCCAGCTTGGTGATTCCGATGTAGCCTATCCATTCCTGGATGCCGTAGGCGCCGGCCTTGTCGAAAGGCTTGTAGTTGTCGATGTAATAGTCGATCTCGCCGAGAGTGAGTTCCTTGAAGCTGACATATGCGACGTCAGAGAAGGTCTCCTTGCGGCCGAGCCCATCACGGACAGTGACGGCTGAGATGACCTCGTGAGTGTTGCCGGAAAGGGACCGGAGCATCTCGACAGCCTGTTCGCGGCTGTGCGGCTTGCCCATGATCATCTTGTCCATCAGGACCATGGTGTCCGAAGTGATGAGTATCTCATCCTTCTCAAGCTCGCGCCAGAATCCGTTTGACTTTCCTTCAGCCATGAGGGCAGGTACCTGATCGTGCGGAGTGGATGGGTCCCATTTCTCGTCGAAGCTGTTACGGGTGTCGACAGTAAATTCGACATCCATCCCGGCAAGCAGCTCGCGCCTGCGAGGGGAGTTGCTTGCGAGTATGATTTTCTTTCCCTTGAGTTCCATCAGAATCTTGCTTTGTAGACTTCTGTGTCGAGAGTCCATGTGCCCTGGGTCTTCATGACCATCTCGATAGAGTGACGCACGCAACCCTTGCCACCAGGACGAGGGGATACGTAGTCTGCAACCTCTATGCACTCGGAGCATGCGCCCGCAGGGGCGACTGCGAGGCCACAGAGTTCCATTACGCATACGTCAGGCATGTCGTCTCCGATGTAGAGAACCTCTTCGGGAGCGACATTGTTTCTCTGACAGAAGTCATTGAAATCCAGGATCTTGTTGCGGGAATGGATATAGACGTTCTCGCTCTTGAAACCGCAGGTCACCAGACGCTTGCGTATACTTTCTGAGCTTCCGCCAGTGATCGCGCAGAGGTGGTATCCATGCATCGATGCCATCCTGAATGCGAATCCGTCCTTCGCATCGAAGGTGCGGAGGAGGTCGCCGTCAGGGAGGGCGAGTATGGTGCCGCCAGTCATGACTCCGTCCACGTCGAAGACGAAAGCCTTGATCTTGCTGAGTTTCTGCTCCATCTATGACTTAGCTCCGTTACCGCCGAAACCGCCCATAGGGAAGGTGCCGCCCTTAGGAGCGTTGCTGAGCTCGATAGGGCCGTTCATGTTCTCGTACTTCTGGAGGTTGTCCTGGAGCGCGAGGAAGAGTCTCTTTGCATGCTCCGGGGTCATGATTACTCTGTTCTGTACCATTGCCTTAGGCATTCCTGGGAGCATTGCTGCGAAGTCGAATACGAATTCGCTGTTGGAGTGGGTTATGATTGCGAGGTTGGAATATGAGCCGCCTGCAATATCAGGCTTGATTTCGATTCCGAGCTGTTTTTCTTCTGCCATGGTATGTAGTTGTTTTCTGCAAATTTAGCAATTATTTCTTATCTTTGCGTGATTGTGCCCGCATGCGTGCGCATACGCGTTGCGTACGTGCGGGGACAAGTGAATTGAAAACGATAAAATTTATTGATAAAGATGCTAGACGCAAAGTACAATCCATCCTCAGTCGAGGACAGGTGGTATGCCTATTGGCTTGACCACAAGTTCTTCCATTCAGAGCCAGATTCACGCGAACCATACACAATCGTGATTCCGCCACCGAACGTGACCGGAATCCTTCACATGGGCCATGTGCTCAACAATACCCTCAACGACGTGCTCATCCGCAAGGCACGTATGGACGGCAAGAACGCTTGCTGGGTGCCTGGTACCGACCATGCATCCATCGCTACCGAGAACAAGGTCGTAGCAAAGCTCAAGGGTATGGGCATCAACAAGGAGGACCTCACCCGCGAGGAGTTCCTCAAGTATGCATGGGAGTGGAAGGAGGAGCACGGAGGCATCATCCTCAAGCAGCTCCGCAAGCTCGGCGCATCCTGCGACTGGGACCGTACCCGCTTCACCATGGAGCCGGAGCTCTCTGACGCAGTCATCAACACCTTCGTGTACTTCTACAAGAAGGGTTGGATCTATCGCGGCGTGCGTATGGTCAACTGGGATCCGGAGGGACACACAGCTGTCAGCGACGACGAGGTGATCCACCGCGACACTGCCAGCAAGTTCTACCACATGCGCTACTTCATCAGCGACGGCAACGGCAATCCTACCGACAAGTATATCGTGGTGGCTACCACCCGTCCTGAGACCATCATGGCCGATGCCGCAATCTGCGTCAATCCTAATGACGAGCGTCATCACTGGATGAAGGGCAAGAAGGTGCTCATCCCTCTTATCAACAAGGAGATTCCTATCATCGAGGACGACTATGTAGAGATGGACTTCGGTACTGGTTGCCTCAAGGTTACCCCTGCACACGATGCACATGACTACGAGATCGGTCTCCGCCACAACCTTCCTATACTTGACATCATCGACGACCGCGGACGTCTCACCGAAGAGGCACAGATCCTCGTCGGCGAGGACCGTTTCGAGGCTCGCAAGAAGATCGCGAAGATGCTCGAGGAAGCCGGCAATATCGAGAGGATCGAGGACTATACCTCACCGATCGGCTATTCAGAGCGTACCAACGCTGTCATCGAGCCTAAGCTCAGCGCACAGTGGTTCCTCAAGATGGAGGAGCTTGCACCACGCGCACTCGGCAGCGTAGAGGACGGTTTCATCAAGTTCATCCCGGACAAGTATCGCAATACATATCGCCACTGGATGGAGAATGCGCGCGACTGGTGCATCAGCCGCCAGCTCTGGTGGGGTCAGCGTATCCCTGCCTTCTACCTTCCTGACGGCTCGGTTATCGTAGAGGCGACTGCAGAGAAGGCTCTCGCAGAGGCTCAGAAGATCAATCCTGCCCTCACTGCAGCTGACCTTCGTCAGGACGAGGACGTGCTCGACACCTGGTTCAGCAGCTGGCTCTGGCCAATCTCAGTATTCGATCCTCAGATGCCTGGACAGCCAGACCACAAGCCTAACGCTGACCTCGCATACTACTATCCTACCAATGACCTCGTGACCGGTCCGGACATCATCTTCTTCTGGGTTGCACGTATGATCATGGCAGGAAACGAGTTCATGAACGACGTTCCTTTCCACAACGTATATTTCACCGGTATCGTACGCGACAAGATCGGTCGCAAGATGAGCAAGACCCTCGGAAACTCTCCGAACCCTCTCGACCTCATCGACAAGTACGGTGCAGACGCTGTGCGTCTCGGTATGCTTCTCTGCAGCTCAGCAGGTAGCGACATTCTCTACGATGAGAGCCAGGTGGAGCAGGGACGTAACTTCTGCAACAAAATCTGGAACTCATTCCGTCTTGTGAGCGGTTGGGAGATCGACGAGAACGCAGCGCAGCCTGAGGCATCTGCAGTGGCAGTGAAGTGGTTCGACAGCAAGCTCAGCCAGACTATCGAGGCAGTGAACGACCATTTCGCCAAGTTCCGTATCTCGGATGCGCTCATGACAGTGTACAAGCTCTTCTGGGATGACTATTGCGCATGGTACCTCGAGGCTATCAAGCCAGCCTATGGCGCAGGCATCGATCGCAAGACCTACGAGCAGACTCTCGGTTTCTTCGAGGCTCTCCTCAAGATGATCCATCCTATCATGCCGTTCATCACCGAGGAACTCTGGCAGAACATGGCAGAGCGCGCAGAGGGCGAGACCATCATGCTCCAGCGTTTCCCTGAGGCCAAGCCTTATGATGCAGAGTTCATCGCGAAGTTCGAGACCGCTTGCCAGGCAGTGGCCGGTATACGAAACGTACGTCAGGAGAAGAGCCTTTCACCAAAGGATGCACTCAACGTAAAGGTTGACGCAAGCTTCCCTGCAGAGGTCGTTGCAGTGGTCGAGAAACTCGCCAACGTCGCTGTTGCAGCAGGCGAGGCTGAGGGTACCGGCGTGACCGTAATGGCTGGCACCAGCAAGATCTTCGTCGAACTCGCAGGACTCGTTAACGTCGCTGAGGAGATCGAGAAGCTCGAGAAGGAGCTTGCATACTACCAGGGCTTCCTCAATTCTGTACGCAAGAAACTCTCTAACGAGAAGTTTGTTGCCGGTGCTCCTGAGGCTGTCGTTGCCAACGAACGCAAGAAGGAGGCAGATGCACTCTCGAAGATCGAGAACATCGAGGCTTCACTCAAGTCATTGAAGTAATAATAACCATAAAACCATTGATACTATGAACGCAATGCTTATGTTCCCGTTGATGATCAACGGCATGGAGTGGGTCATCATCGCCCTCGTAATTCTTCTCCTCTTCGGAGGCAAGAGGATTCCAGAGCTCATGAAGGGACTTGGCAAGGGTGTCAAGGAGTTCAAGTCGGGAATGAAGGAGGCAGAGAACGAGCTCAAGGACATCAAGAAGGAGCTCAACTCTGACGAAGAGACCAAGAAGGAAGAGTAAGGAATGGCTGAGAAGGAAATGACATTCTGGGATCACCTGGAGGCCCTGAGATGGATGGTATTCCGCTCGGGTGCAGCCGTGCTGGTGATTGCAGTAGTCCTTTTCTTCTTCAAGGACTTCCTTTTCGACGGGGTGATACTCGCGCCGACTCGCAGCGATTTCTTCGTGTACCGATTCTTCGGAACCGATACGAGCCTGACGCTCATCAATACGGAGGTCGCGGCCCAGTTCATGGTCCACATGAAGGTATGTGCGATTTCCGGCCTGGTGCTCGGATTCCCTGTGGTGCTCTTCGAGATATGGAAATTCATAGCTCCGGCCCTGTATGACAATGAGAAGAAATCGGTGAGCGGAGCATTCCTGTTCGCATCGCTGCTCTTCTATGTCGGAGTGGCAGTGGGATATGTGGTGGTGCTCCCGTTGATGGTCAACTTCTTCGACGGCTACAGCATCAGCGGCTCGGTCACGAATATGATCAGCCTGAATTCCTACATCTCCACCTTTGCCGGGACCGTGCTGATTTTCGGTATCGTGTTCGAGTTTCCGACCGTGGTGGCCTTGCTCTCGACCTTCGGAATCCTGACCAGGGAGATGCTCGCAAAGGGATGGAGGTATGCTGTCCTCGTCGTGGTAGTCCTTGCCGCCCTCATTACTCCTTCGGGAGATCCGGTCTCGCTGAGTATAGTCAGCCTGCCGCTTTTCCTGCTTTATGGTTTTAGTATAATTATTTGTAAGAAAAAGACTTCCGCGGAATGATTTCAATAAATTCATTAACCGTAGCCTATGGCGGATTCACCTTGCTGAATGATATCAACTTCCATATCAGCGAGGCGGATAAGATCGGTCTTGTCGGCAAGAACGGTGCAGGAAAGTCTACGATACTCAAGCTGATCTGCGGACTCCAGAATCCTACCACAGGTAAGGTCGCAGTGCCTAACGGGGTGAGGATTGGATACCTCCCACAGATCATGGAACATCATCGTGGCCGCAGCGTGATTGACGAGGCCATGACGGCTTTCGCGGACATCGCAGCGATGGAAGCGGAGCTGGATTCAATCTCGGTGCAGCTTGCCGAGAGGACGGACTATGAGTCTGATGCATACCAGAATCTCATCATCCGCATGAATGAGATCAACGACCACCTGAGCATGTCCCAGTCTGAATCTCCTTTGGTTCAGGCCGAGCGCACTCTGATGGGACTTGGATTCAAGTATGAAGAGCTCGAGAGGCCGACGGAGACTTTCAGCCAGGGTTGGAACATGCGAATCGAACTCGCGAAGATCCTGCTCGGCAAACCGGACGTACTCCTGCTCGACGAGCCGACCAACCACCTGGACATCGAATCCATCGAGTGGCTCGAAGGCTATCTCAAGGACTACAGGGGTTCGCTCGTTCTTATCTCACATGACCGTAAGTTCCTCGACAACGTCACCAACAGGACGGTCGAGATCATGCTCGGTCACATCCATGACTACAAGGTTCCTTACAGCAAGTACCTCGAACTCAGGGCAGAGCGCATCGCTCAGCAGAGAGCCGCTTTCGAGAACCAGCAGAGGATGATAGAGAAGACGGAGGAGTTCATCGAGAAGTTCCGATACAAGCCGACCAAGTCCAACCAGGTTCAGTCGCGCATCAAGGCACTCGAGAAGGTTGAGAGGATAGAGGTCGATCTCGTCGACAAGTCTGCCCTAAGCGTCAAGTTCCCGCCAGCTCCTCGTTCCGGCGACATCGCGTTCAAGGCGGTGGACCTCAAGGTCGGATATGGGGAGAAGGTCGTGTTCTCTGATGCACAGATTGAGGTGCGCAGGGGTGAGAAGATCGCGCTCGTGGGTAGGAACGGTGAAGGTAAGACCACCCTCATGAGGGTAATCATGCGTGAGCTCGATCCTATGGACGGCGAGGCCAAGACCGGATACAACGTCAATATCGGATACTACGCCCAGAACCAGGAGGATGTGCTGGACAAGCAGGATACCGTGTTCGAGACTCTGGACAGGATTGCGGTCGGAGACATACGCACCAAGCTTCGCGACATACTCGCGGCCTTCCTTTTCAAGGGAGAGGACATAGACAAGAAGGTGGCGGTGCTCAGCGGTGGAGAGCGTGCAAGACTCGCGATGGCGAAGCTCATGCTCAAGCCGTACAACCTGCTCGCGCTCGATGAGCCAACCAACCACATGGACATCCTGTCCAAGGACATACTCAAGCAGGCGCTCCAGAACTATGACGGAACTCTCATCATCGTTTCCCATGACCGAGATTTCCTCGACGGACTCGTGGACAAGGTGTACGAATTCCGCGACGGTAAGGTCAAGGAGCATCTCGGTGGTGTGCAGGAATTCCTGGAGAAGCGCAAGATCGAGAGCCTCAGCGAGCTTGAGAGACATTTCGGTGCTGCTCAGCAGAAACCTGCAGAGGTGATAGAGAAAAAGGAGATCGCTCAGCAGGAGTATCAGGCGAAGAAGCATCTCTCGCGTGAGGAGAAGAAGATCAAGAACCGTATCGACTTCCTCGAGAAGGAGATAGCGAAGTTAGAACAGAAACAGAAAGACCTTGAGGCCATCCTCGCCAATCCCGGACCGAAGGACGACATCATGGATCTCACGAGGGCATACCTCGAGAACAAGAGGGAACTGGACGCCAAGACTGACGAATGGGCGACTCTCTCTGAACAATTAGATATTTGATATGGAAGAAAAGAAAATGCAGTACCTCTTCGGAATGCATCCCGTAATCGAGGCAATCCGTGCCGGAAAGAAGTTCGACAAAGTGCTTCTGAAACAAGGACTTGAGGGACCTCAATTCAGGGAGTTGATTACCTTGCTCGGAGAGAATGACATAGCATACCAGTACGTTCCGGTGGAGCGTCTCAACCGCTCGGTGCGTGGTGCCCACCAGGGTGTCATCGCATATATCTCGGAGATCGACTACGTAGATATCGAGACTCTCGTGAACAATGCGCTTGCGACTTCAGACCAGCCTCTGCTCGTCATACTCGACGGAGTGAGCGACGTACGCAACCTCGGCGCGATAGCCAGGACTCTCGAGTGTGCGGGTGGAAAGGGTATCATCGTCCCTGCGAAGGGTGGTGCTGCCATAAATGCTGACGCAGTGAAGGCTTCTGCAGGTGCTCTGATGAGAATCGACACATGTAAGGTTCCTAATCTGAGACTTGCAGCATACTATTTGCAACAGAGTGGCTTCAGGATTGTGGCAGGGACAGAGAAAGTCGACAAGCTCATGTATGAGACAGATCTCACTGGTCCTCTTGCCCTGGTCATGGGCTCAGAGGGAACCGGAATCAGCAAGGCCATGCTTGACCTCGCTGACGATAGGGTTAAGATACCTATGGCAGGCGAGATCGGATCATTGAACGTGTCTGTCGCAAGCTCGGTCATCCTTTATGAGGCGGTAAGGCAAAGAATGAAATAAAGTAGAACAATTAATTATAAACCAGAAAGTTATGAAAAAGACCCTTGTAACATTCATTACTTTGGTTGCAGCAGTTTTCGCTGCAAAGGCTCAGACAGTTGAGACTGTCCAGGAGTATACTAACTTCAGCTCGATCGAGGCTTCAGACTACTTCGAGATCAAGCTCGTACATGGAACTTCATATTCTGCAAAGATCGTAGCAGACCAGCTCATCTCAGAAAACGTTCAGGTATTCGTTAAGGGTAGCACTCTCAACCTCGATGTTGATGAGAAGAAATACGCTCCAGAGGTAAAGAAGGCCCTCAAGGGCAAGAACGCAATCGTTCCTGTTCTTCGCGTGGAGATCACTGCACCTAGCGTGAACAGCATCAAGCTCAAGGACAACACCATCCTCACTTCGTCTGACAACGTGAAGGCTGACAACGTGAAGATCGAGCTCAGCGACAATGCCAACATCAAGAATCTTACCCTTGACGCACAGGACGTAAGCATCAAGCTCTCTAACAAGGCTCAGGGTCGTTTCGACATTTACACCAACTCTATCACCGTTGATGCATCCAACAATGCTTCCGCAAACCTCGTACTCAATTGCTCAAATATCGTAGTAGGTACTGCAGGTTCTTCTAACGTGGTAGTAAATGCTGACACCAAGTCTACCGCAGTGAAGACTCAGGGTTCTTCTACAGTGACTTTCACCGGTAACGCTAACAAGATCAAGGTAGAGGGTAGCAACAGCTCAACCGTTCTCGCTGACGGCATGGTAGTGGATGACGCTGACATCGCTCTCCAGAATTCATCGACTTGCGAGATCAATGCGAAGGATCACCTCAAGGTTGACCTTACCGGTTCAAGCCACCTTATCTTCAACGGTAATCCGAGCATCGACGTTGTGAAGATCGTTTCTTCATCTATGACTCGCTCAAGCGACACCAAGTCAAAGAAGAAATAATGTTCGTCTTAGACTCTCATTGCGATACGCCTCTTAATATATATAGGAGGGGTATCGATCTGAGTGTGGACAACGAAAATGCACATGTCGACTTCCCCAAGCTCAAAGCAGGGGGAGTCGATGCTGCATTTTTTGCAATCTATACTTCAAATACACTTTCACAGACCGAAGCTAAAGAGCTTGCAGACAATATGTTGGCTGCAGTAAAGATGGAGGTCGGAAGACATCCGGAGTGCTGTGCTTTTGCTACTACGTCCGCTGAAGCCTTTGCCAATAAGGCTAAAGGCCTGTTCTCTGTATTCCTCGGAATGGAGAATGGTCTTCCAATTGGAAGGTCATTGGATGCCCTCAGGTCGTATTATGATCAAGGTATTCGTTATCTGACACTTACGCATGCCGGGAATAACGATATCTGCGATTCCTGCGCTACGGAAGTGAAGACTTGGCATGGCCTGAGCCCGTTCGGAAGGGAAGTCGTGGCCGAGATGAACAGGATAGGAATGCTCATAGACGTAGCGCACATATCAGACGAGTCTTTCTGGGATGTCATCAAGTACTCTACAAAGCCTGTGGTAAGTACACATTCGTGCTGCAGGGCTCTGGCAGACAGGCCAAGGAACATGGCAGACGACATGATCAAGGCTCTGGCTGATAACGGAGGAGTGATACAGATCAATTTTTATCCATATTTTCTCGATGGGAACTACAATGATGGAGATCTTGTCAGACCTTCGTATAAGAGAATTGTGGACCACATAGACCATGTAGTCCAGCTTGTGGGAGTAGAACATGTGGGCCTTGGGTCAGATTTTGACGGTATAGACTATACTCCGGAGGGGCTTGATTCTGTCGCCGATTTACCTAAAGTATTACTTGAACTGGAATCTAGAGGATATGGCAAAAATGACATATCTAAGATAGCAGGAGAGAACTTTCTTAGGGTTTTAGATGAAGTAACAAAATAGTTATGCCTTGAAACTATTTTGTTACTTTGTTTATTAATTGATTGTATTTCAAATTATTTCTCACTCTCGAGGATCTCGAGACGTAATAAATTGAGGGCAGTGGCAGCAAAACGCTCCATATTGCGTTTTCTGTCATTTTTATAAACAAAACTATGGCTATGTGTGCCCCTTGCAGAGCTTACGCCTATCCATACAAGGCCGCATGGCTTGTCAGGAGTAGCGCCTCCAGGACCTGCAATGCCAGAGGTTGCGACTGAATAGTCCGAGCCGGTGAGCCTTCTGACGCCTTCAGCCATCTTCTCGACACACTCCGCGCTTACCGCACCATGTGTAGCGATTATTTCACTAGGGACTCCTAATACATTAATTTTAATTGAATTAGCATACGAAGTGACCGAGCCGAGGTGGTAGTCTGAACTGCCTGGAATGGATACGATGAGCTCAGAAATAAGGCCTCCGGTGCATGATTCTGCACAGCTCATGGTCTTGCCATGCTTGCGGAGGAGATCTCCGACAGCAGCCTGGAGGCTGTCGTCCTTGTCCGAGTAGATATATTCAGACGCGATAGCCTTGAGTCCGGCAATCTGTTCGTCTATCCTTTTCTCATTCTCTGTCGGATCACCGCCATATACTGACAACCTGAGCCTGACGCCGGTGACTGTGTTAGGCAGATAGGCGAGGTGCATGTCTTCCGGAAGCGCTTCCTCCCATGGCTCGATGAGCTTGGATAGGGCAGACTCGGCAATTCCGTAAGTCATTAATGTACGATGTGTTATGTGGTCTAATTCAAAGTTGTTCTTTATATCTTCAACGACCTCTGGGAGCATGCCTAAGGTCTCATAAGGGACTCCGGGCATAGAGTAGAGTACGGCCTTGTGTCCGAAGCGCTCCTCAGGGAAGCGGAATACCATGATGGGTGCGGTACCTCTCTGGTTCACGATGACCTCGCAACGGTCAGGAACGAGAGCCTGTGCCTTGTTGTTCTCGAGTACTTCGAGTCCTCTGCTTGAGAGAATCTCATGAACCTTGGCAAGCTGACCGGCGTGCTCGTACCATCCGGTGCTCTGGGAAAGCTCCGCGAGTGCCTGCTTGGTGATGTCGTCCTTGGTAGGGCCGAGTCCGCCTGTCACGACTACGATGGAGTTGCGGGAAAGCTCTCCTTCGAGGTTCTCGATGATGGTGTCATGGTCGTCTCCGATTGACAGCATGCGTGTAGTCCTGACGCCTATTGCGCCAAGAACCTTGGAGATTTCAGAAGAGTTGGTGTCGACAATCTGGCCGATGAGAATCTCATCGCCGATGGTGCAGATCGAAGCGTTGATCATGGATTATGAGTGTGTTTGCTTGTCAAGGTATCTGAGGGTCTTCCTGACGAGAGCAGGGCCCCTTGTAACGAAGGCTGTGCATATCTCCACGAGCGAGGCTCCGGCGTCGAGCATCTGCTTTGCCTGTTCAGGAGTCCTTATGCCTCCGCTGCCGATGATAGGGAGAAGTCCCTTGGTCTTCTCGTGGATGTATTTCACCATGGATATGTTCTTCTCGAAGAGGTCTTCGTTGCTGTTTTTGCTAAGGTTGCAGGCCACGATTCCGTCGATTCCGGATCTCATGCAGTAATCGAGTATGTCATCGACCTGAGAATGGGCCAAATCGGGCGAAATTTTGATGAATATGGGCCTGTATAGGTCAAAGTACATCCTCATCTCCAGAAGCCTGTCTACGACCTCGGAAAGCTGGTCTATTTCCTGAAGCTCATAGACGCTCTCCACGTACGGGCTGGAGAGGTTCACGATGAACATGTCCACGAAGTCATATAGGAGCGCGAAGCACTTCTCGTAGTCCTTCGGAGCGTTATCGTTGATGGTCTTGGAATTCTTGCAGATGTTGGCGCCGATGATTACGTTCGGAGCCTGTTCCTTGAGCTTCTCCACGGCATAGCGTATGCCCTGGTTAGGCATCGGACTGTCCTGTGGGAGAGGGGTGACGGATCCGAATTCCACGAAGCCGAAACCGGAGTTTCCAATCTTGTTGTAGAACTCACAGTCCACATCGACGCCGCCGCCCAGTCCGAGGGGATTGGGGAACTCGATTCCGCATACCTCCTTCACGAGTGACGGATACTTTCTCTTGAAGAACAGCTTGACGAACATCGCGAAGAACGGGATGCTCATCATGCACTTTAGGAGTACGTGATACTTGTTGTATGAGCGACGATGCTTGAACATGGTGTCGCAAATATAGCAAAAACGCCGGATATGCTAGAACTCCTGGAAGGTGCCGTCGTCGAAAAAGATCATTACCTTGACGGCTTTTCTCTTGTTCTTAATAAGTTCCGCGTTCTTACTTGAAGTGATGATATCACTGATGGCTCGAATATTTACGGTAGAAGCGCTGTCCTGTACGTCTGAACAGCGTTCTGCGGGCTTGGTCTCAGCCGGGGTGTCGATGGTCTTATCCGGTTCTGCGAAGGTTATGTCGCTCTCGCTTGCGAAGCTTTCTTCTGACGGCACAGCGGCCTGCACCTGCTGCGTAGTGGTACTTGGCTCAAGCTTGGAAACCTGCGCTACAGGGGCGTCAGAGGCCGTTTTGTACATTTTTCCGTTGCCCGTAATAAGCCAGTCGACATTGAGTGTGGGGTAGCGTTTGATCATGCTGCTGATGAAGTCGAAGCCAGGTTTGTTCCTACCTGCGACTATATGTGACACGCTGGCTCTCGCCACGCTGATGCTGTCTGCGAACTGGGCTTGCGAGATGTTCTCTGCTGCCAGGAATTGTTGTAACCTTACGTTCATTGTTGTAAATATTCGGTTTACAAAGATACAAATAAATATTTATACAAATGTAAATTTCGCAATGTGTATAAATGTTACCCGAATAATAGGGTAGTAGTGATTTTGGATATTTACTTGTAGTAACATATTTAGATAATAGTATGTAAAACTCTGGGTTTTATAGATATACATTCTTGTAAACTCCATATTGTCCCTCCTATTTGCCTAAAATGGCTTAAAATTACAAGTCTATCGGAAACATTACTATACATAAGTTCTATAATATGCAGATTAATAGATGATTACAATGACAAGTGTACCTATATAAGATTACCTTATTTTACAGAAATAAAGATTTACAAATATTTAATGAAAAATGTAACTCAAAGAAGCGTGAGGATATAAATGTAAATCAAAATTGAATGAATAAATGTAAATTTGCGCCATGTTACAAATGTAAATTGTAAACAGTTTATACGTAGCCTGCTATTTCGGGATTTCGCTTTAATTGAGTATTTTTGCTACATGATTCCAGAATTGAACATAAAGGACTTCAGCTATGACCTGCCTGATGAGCGTATTGCAAAATACCCACTCGCAGAACGTGACGCTTCGAAGCTTCTCAAATATCAGGACGGAGAGATCATCGGCTCCGAATTCAGAAATCTCGCAGACTTTCTTCCTGCGGGCTCAATGATGGTCTTCAACGATACCAAGGTCGTTCCTGCCCGCCTCCATTTCCAGAGAGAGACCGGAGCACATATCGAAGTGTTCTGTCTCGAGCCATACAGACCTAATGAATATAATATTGTATTCGCCGAGACACAGTCTTGTCAGTGGAAATGTATCGTAGGCAACGTGAAGAAATGGAAAGGTGACGTCCTTAGCCTATATAACCCGGAAGGAACAGATGAGGTCAGTCAGATGAATCTCAAGGCTAACCTCGTCATGCGTGAGGGCGAGACTTCCATAGTCGAGTTCACTTGGGACAATGGAGCCCCTTTCTCAAGGGTTCTCGAGGTCTGCGGAAATATTCCTATCCCACCATACCTCAACCGTGAGACCGAGTCCATCGATCTCGAGAGGTACCAGACTATCTATGCGCGCTTCCGCGGTTCTGTTGCAGCTCCTACTGCGGGTCTACATTTCACCGAGCGCGTGAGGTCTGAGATTCGGGCAAAGGGCATAGACATGGAAACGGTATGTCTCCATGTTGGTGCGGGTACCTTCCTACCGGTCAAGTCTGACAATGTGGCTGAGCACACCATGCACCGCGAACCTTTCGTCGTCACCCTCGACTTTCTCGAGAAGCTCCGCAAGGCGGACGGTAAGGTCATAGCGGTCGGTACGACTTCGGTCAGGACGCTCGAGTCGCTCTACTATGCTGGCGTGAAGTGCATAGAGGAAGGCGTGCCCGGAGATGTGGACCAGTGGATGCCATATTCCAGGGAATACAGCTACTCCACCGCCGAGTCAATCGACGCTCTGATCGCATGGCTCAAGGCCAATGGTCGAAATGAACTCAGCGTCGGCACGAGGATAATCATCGTCCCCGGGTTCCAGTTCCGTGTCGTAGACATACTGGTAACCAATTTCCACCAGCCGCAGAGCACTCTGCTTCTTCTGATATCCGCCTTTGTCGGAGGCAATTGGAGACCTATATATGAATATGCTCTCGGACATGGATTCCGCTTCCTCAGCTACGGCGACAGCTCGGTACTATTCCGCTCAAAATAATTTTGCTATATTTGTATCCTAAACCTTATTGAAATGGTAGACCTTTCAGAATTCGTGGATATCTGCCCGTACAATGATGACGAGGCTGCGGCAGCCCTCCATCAGGTGGCAAACCACCCATATATAGCAGCGGGTTCGAAGTTCATCTTCCCTAACGAAGAGCCGGACTTCCTTACCAAGCTCCTTCTCCAGGTCAACAGCATCAATGACTTTCAGGTCATGGTAATGCATAAGCTCGTGGAGAGGGTGATAGCAACGACCATCAAGACTTTCTCATACGACGGTATCTCAAACGTGGCTGACCTCGGCAGGAAGTATCTTGCGATGAGCAATCACCGTGACATCATCTTCGACCCGGCGATCACCCAGCTCGTTCTCTTCAGGAACGGACTCGACCTCACTCAGATAGCCGTCGGCAGCAACCTCATCACCAACGACTTCATCGAGGCACTCATGCGCTCGAACCGTATGGTCAAGGTCGTCAGAGGTATCACCTCGCGTGAGCTCTATCTCTCTTCGCAGCAGCTTTCGAAGTACATACGTGCGACCATCACTTCTGGTACCAGCAGCATCTGGCTTGCTCAGAGACAGGGTAGGACCAAGGATGGACTCGACCTCACCGAGCAGGGCTTGCTCAAGATGCTCGACATGAGCGGTACCAAGAACTTCGACGAGAACTTCGAGGAACTTACCATCGTTCCGCACAGCATCTCGTATGAGTATGAGCCATGCGACATCTTCAAGGCAAGGGAGAGACTCATCTCGAGGAAGGGCAAGTATGTCAAGGCACCTGGCGAGGACTGGGCAAGCATTATATATGGTATCAACCAGTGGAAGGGCAATGTCCATCTCAACATCGGCAAGCCTCTCACTACCGCTGAACTTTCTCTTGCTGCGACCTGCGACAAGAATGACCGCTACCAGTACATACGCCATTTCGTGGATCATCGCGTGATCGACGGATATCGTCTCTGGAAGACCAACTTCATCGCCTACGACCTCCGCAACCATTCCTACACCTTCAACGACCGCTACACTCAGGAGGACAAGGATGAGTTCATCGCATATATGGAGAAGCAGCTTGACTGCGTCGAGAAGGAACTAAACCGTGACGAGCTTCGTCAAATCTTCCTCGACATCTATGCGAATCCTATCGTCTCAAAGCAGATGCTTCAGATGACTATCTAAGACGCGACAAATATATTATAATTAAAGCCTGTCTTTCGAAGACAGGCTTTAATTGTTTGCTATTTAGGGCTTTTCTATAGAGTCATGAAGAGGTAGGTCATATAAGCAAAGAAGGTCAAGAGGAGTGCCGCTCCAGTGCCGTAACGGAGCTCCTTCTTCTTGCTGAGGAAGGCTCCGAGCAGGAGCACCACGCTGCAGACGAGAAGAGCCGAGAAATCGATGAAACTGATGCCTTTCATCTCAAGTGGCTTGATGGTGGCAGCACCTCCGAGGATGAGGAGCACGTTGAATACGTTCGAACCGAGGATCGTTCCGAGTGCCATCTGGCTCTTGCCCTTGCGGGCGGCATTGAGGCTGGATGCAAGCTCAGGGAGCGATGTGCCGAGGGCAAGGATGGTGATGCCGATAAACTTGTCGCTGAGTCCCACGGTAGTAGCGATGCTCTCAGCGTTGTTCACGAATATCTTTCCGCCTCCGATGAGTGCAGCGAGGCCTAGCACGGTATAGATGAGTGCTCTTCCGAGTCCGAGTCCCTTGTCTTCGCTCTCTTCGGGGCTGTCGTTCTTTATCGAGTTGTAGAGATAGTAGCCGAAGAGACACAGGAAAATGATACCTTCAATCCTGCTGAGAGTAGTAGTACCCCATGGGATAACTATACCGAGCAGGATGATGAGAACGGTGATGCCGAAATTGACCGGAATGTCCCTCTTCTTATTGGTCTCTGTGATGAATACCGGACAGAGGAGGGCTGAGAGTCCAAGGATGAACGCAGTATTGAAGATGTTTGATCCTATGATGTTGCCGACGGCCATGTCGGCGCTACCTTCGAATGCGGATACGAAACTGACCACCATCTCCGGAGCCGAAGTTCCGAAAGCGACGATGGTCATTCCGATGACAAACTCACTGACGCCCCATTTGCGGGCTACTCCTGAGGCTCCGTCCACGAGGACTTCAGAGCCCACGAGAACCATTGCAAGTCCGAGGAGAAGTAAGAATATATTAAGAATCATAGTCTTTGGAGTTAACGATTTTACGCAATCACCAAAGATAATGAATATTTTTTAGAAAGTAACCTTGACGTAGCTTGAACCATACGCGCACCAGTAACCCTCTCCGCCGCGTACAGTAGGCTGGATTCTGGTCGTGGTCGGGAAGAACATGTTACGGGAGAAGATGGTGAGTTCCTCGAGTACGTCCCAGTACTTGAACTCACGCTCGCTGATCTTCACGAGCTTGATGTATACGGTCTCGCCCTTGTGGAAATATGGCCTGAAATCAGAGATAGGAATGGTGAAGTCCTGATAGATGGAAAGCTCCACGTTGCTAGCCGCCTCGATGTCGTCACAGTCCTTATATAGAGACGCGTCGTCGAGGTTCGCAAGAAGCGATGGCATGAACATAGGCTTCTTTCCGTCGAGCATCACGAAGGCCTTGTAGTAGTCGTGGGTCGCAGGATTGTCCTTGAAGCATACGACTGCCTTGTATCTGTCGTCATCAGGATCGTCAGTAACCTTCTCCGTACGTACTTCGGTGATGCTTACAGGCTCCTGAATCGTGCTTGAGCCGACGATCTCGTAGTCCTCTGACTTTGCGGTGACGGTGTAGGTCTTGCCGACCTGACCTATGACCTCGAAGCTTGTGTACACGAAAGGAGGAAGGAGAACCATTTCCTCGAGCTTGGTGAAAGGTATGTCGAAACCTGTCTCCAGGTCCATCTCCTTGAGTCTCTCGAGCAGTTCGTCGATCTCCAGACCGATGAGCTTGTAGTCGCGAGTACCGTCGTTCAGGGTCACTTCCGCATGCCTTACAGTGTACTTGTCGATGTCCTCCATCGATGTCGGGTTGCCGTCGGCGAGCACGGTCTTCGAGAGGAAAACGTAAGGGAAACCTCCGTTGTCTATCCATCCTTCAATCACCATCTCCTGTTCCGCGTAGGTCAGGTATGGTTTCCTTTCGTCGCAGGATGCAAGGCTGATTATGAGCAATATGATAGGTATGATCTTCTTCATGACTTTAGAACTTGTGGTAATAGCTTACTCCAGGCACGAAGCGGAGGAGGAAGTGGTTCTGAATATAGCGGAAGCTCTGATGCTCTGCCTCCTTGTCGTCCACGACGAGCCTGTAGCCGGTGTCGTTCCTTCGACCGAGCGCATTGTAGAGGGAGAAGCTGAGTCCGTTCTGCATCTTTTCGTTGTTTACGAAGTCGACGTTGACGTTAAGGTCGAGTCTGATGTAAGGTCTCATGCGGCAACCGTTGTATCTGCCGTACTTGGCGATGATTCGGCCTGAGGAGATGTAGTATCCTTCGGTTCCTGTGAAAGGAGAGCCTGACGCACATACGAAGGTAGCTCCGAAGTTCCACCTCTTGTACTGGTATGATCCCACGAGGTTGAGCTCATGGATGCGCTCATGGGTAGAAGGGTAGAAACCGTCATTGTAGCCTTCCTCCTCAAACTCCCTGAGCGAACGGCCGAGCGCGTAGCTGACCCAGCCGGTGAAGCTGCCGGAACGCTTGTGGAAGAGGAGGTTGAGTCCGAAGTTGTGTCCCTTTCCGTGGAGAAGGTAATTGTTCATGTCGTACGAATCCGAGACGAAGTCGAAGAGGTCGCCACGGTATTCGATCTGGTTGTAGAGCCTCTTGTAGTAGACGTCGGCAGAGAGCGAGAACATGTCGCTGCCGAAGCTGAGTTCGTATCCTATGCTGGCGCCCTGAGAGTACTGCGGCTTTCCGTATTCTCCGCAGGTGTACCAGTATTCGATAGGGAGGCCGAGGTTAGACACGCCACCCTGGAAGAGATACTGCTGATTCCATGAGTAGATGGCGGTGAGCTTGCCGGCGGTAGGGAAGGCATAGCTCAGAGAGACCATAGGACTGACGCCGCCATACACACTCTGCGTCTTTTCCTTGGTGATCTCAGGAGTATCCTTCGCGAAGATAGGTACATAGACGGTACCCTTCGCACCGGCCTCGATCTCCCACTTATAGTCAAAATTGTGCCTGTAGCCGCCGTACACGGAGAGTTCGAGACCCTGCTGCTTGTACTGCTGGCTGCCGGTGTTGTAGTCACCTCCGGTCACATGGGGGTCCTGAGGCAGCACATGGTAATAGTTGATCTGAGTACCTGCGTTCCATGTTCCATGGTCGAGATGGGCCTTGTAGCCGCTGTTGAGTATCCTCGAAGGAAGGTACATGTTGATCTCGGTCTGGTTCAGGTTGACCGTCGTGTGGTAGGTCGTGGTGAATACGCTCTGGGTGAGCACGGACCAATCATTGAAAGTGTGCTTCCAGTGCGCTGCTCCCATCGCATTTCCCCAGTCGATGGACACGTCCTGATAGAGATTGTCGATGAGTGAGCTGGCCGTCGCGGCCTTGTCGTAGCCGAAGTATCCGTCGACCCATATCTTGTCGCTCTCGGTAGGGTTGGCGAACCATGAGAGGTTGTAGTCGCCGAAGCCGTACTTGATCGCGTCTCCTCCGATGTGGAGCCAATGCTTGTAGAGGAGGTTGATATATGCCTGGCGTGCAGAGACGAAGAGGGTCGAGCTCTTGCCCGTCTTGAGCCTCAGGGTTCCCTGTGCGGACATGACGCCTACGTTGAAGTCACCCTCCACGGCCTTCTTGATATTTTCCTCAGGAAGGGCCATGTCGATGGAGCCTCCGAGCCTGTTCGGGTCGTAGTACCAGTTCGAATGGTTGAAGTTCACTCTAGGGTAGTGAGCCGTGTTGAATACGGAGAAGAGTCCGAAGAGGTGAGTGACTCCGTAGAGCGGCACGCCGTTGATGGCAATGTCGTTGTGGGAGTTGTCGCAACCCTGGATGTGGATTCCGGAATCGTATTCCGTGGAAGTCTGTACTCCCGGAAGGAGATGTACGTAACGTAGTGGGTCGGTGTAGCCGAGGAATTTCGGCAGCTTTTCCATCATCTCTGAACTCCAGTTCAAGCCCTGGCTGAGATTTCCCCTGAGTGGGGAATTCGGGCGGAAGCCTGAATGGATGATGCTGTCCAGAGGATAATACCATTCGTCAGGATCGAAATCGTATGTATCCGTCTGTGCAGACGCCTCCACTGAGGAGAACGCCATCATGGCGATCAGAGATGAAGAAAGCCAAAGCAAAGCTTTCTTCATATTTTGAATTTGAAACAGACAGTAACTAAAAGTGCTTTGGTGGTCTTACTCCACCTTGAGGTTCTCGTCGACGAGGCTCATGAGGTCATCAAGGCTGTCGTCGTCCTTTTCCCCGAGTATTGCCATCACGAGCGTGCCTGCCTTAGGCTCCACGCAGATGACGATTACCGGATTTCCGTTGTCATCCTCGGCGTCGTAGTACGCGCCGGTCTGACCGAGGAAAGGAAGCTCGCCGATAGGGAGCTCGTCGCCTTCCTTGGCACCGAATGCCTCGGCATAAGAGAACATACATTCCTGGAATGCATCCGAGCCTTCAGGTGTGTCACCTACATAGAGCTCGATGCTGGCTTTGCCCTTGGTCGCATAGAGGGTCTCTACCTCCATGCCATCCTCGAGGACGGTCTCCTCCTCGATGTTCCAGCCTGCTGGGAATGGGAAATTGATCGAATGCTTCATAATATTGCGCTGTGTGTGTATGTGTGTTCTGTGTTACTCCTTGTAGAGGCCGCAGTGGCAGTGGCCGGTCTCCCTATACTCCTTGCATGGGCAGAGAGTATCTTCATTGTGTGCGAGCGGAGTCACGCAAGGGCAGTAACCTGCACCGAAGCGCTCCTTCTTCTTCTCGATTGCCTTCTGGATACGTGCGACGACCGCTTCGTCGTCAACGAAAATGTACTTTGCTACTTCCATGGTTATTTACGTTTCAAGGCTACGACGTTCTCGACATGGTGGGTCTGCGGGAACATGTCCACCGGCCTGACCGCCGTGATTACATATTTCTGACAAAGGATCTCAAGGTCGCGTGCCTGAGATGCCGGATTGCAGCTGACATAAACCATACGCTCCGGCTCAGCATTGAGGATGACCTGAGCGACGTCCGGATGGATGCCGGCGCGAGGTGGGTCGAGGATGATCACGTCTGGACGTCCATGCTCCGCCACGAATGCGTCGGTAAGGATGTCCTTCATGTCGCCCGCGAAGAACTCGCAGTTGGTGAT
>NZ_JBAEER010000079.1:0-4810 GCF_056207615.1 Candidatus Cryptobacteroides sp.
CCTGGCAGTTCTTCAGTTCGTCAATGGTAATAGGGTACATGATGCTCATGTCCTCGAGCGAAGCGTCGCTGAAGATGATCCAGCTCTGGAGCTTCATCCTCTTCGAGAGATCCTTCCTGAGATCCTTCAGCATGGAGAGGAGCACCGGGTCGCCACCTTCTCCGCTGCCACCGGTCTTAGGGCCCTCGCCTTCCTCGTCATCGTCCTCACCCTCCACGAATTCGCGGTCTGCGGTGAGCATGAGAGTGGTCGGGTGCTCCAGGAATGCATGTCCGGCCTCGGTCACGGATATGAGGCCGTACGACTCGATGTCCTTCTCGAGGAAATGGAGAATGAGGCCCTGGTGCATGAGTGCCATCCAGAATCTCGCTCCGTGGTCACGTCCTTCTCCGAAGAACTCGAGCTTGTCGTGGTTGTATGACTTGATGATTGCAGAAGACTCTCCTGCAAGTATCTGCGCAAGGTGTTCGATCTTGAATCTCTCCGGAAGGGCCTCGATGAGAGAAAGGATGAGAGACATCTCTTCCTTGCCGTCGAAGGTCTTCTTAGGGTTGAGGCAGTTGTCACAGCATCCGCAGTTTTCCTCATGATATTCCTCTCCGAAATAGTTGAGGAGAAGCTTCCTGCGGCACTGGTTGCTCTCGGCATAGGCGACAACCTCGTTCAGGAGCTGGCGGCCGATCTCCTGCTCTGAAACAGGTTTGCCCTGCATGAACTTCTCGAGCTTCTGGATGTCCTTGTAGCTGTAGAAGGTGATGCAGCGGCCTTCCCTGCCGTCACGGCCTGCACGACCGGTCTCCTGATAGTAGCCCTCTATGCTCTTCGGAATGTCATAGTGGATCACGAAACGCACGTCAGGCTTGTCGATGCCCATTCCGAAGGCTATGGTCGCCACTATGACGTCAATGTCCTCCATGAGGAAGGCGTCCTGGTTCGCGGCTCTCACGCTGGCGTCGAGACCGGCGTGGTAAGGCAGCGCCTTGATACCGTTTATGTTCAGCAGGTGGGCGAGCTCCTCGACCTTCTTGCGGCTGAGGCAATATATGATTCCGGACTTGCCGGGATTCTGCTTGATGAATCGGACTATCTCCTTCTTCGGATCAGACTTGTCCCTGATCTCGTACATGAGGTTAGGACGGTTGAAGGACGACTTGAAGACCTTCGCGTCGAGCATGCCGAGGTTCTTCTGGATGTCGTTCTGCACCTTCGGGGTCGCGGTAGCGGTGAGGGCGATTATCGGAGCTACGCCTATCTCCTCCACAATAGGACGTATCTTCCTGTACTCAGGGCGGAAGTCATGACCCCACTCCGAGATACAGTGAGCCTCGTCGATTGCATAGAAAGAAATCTTCAGAGTCTTCAGGAAGGCCACGTTCTCGGCCTTGGTAAGGGACTCTGGGGCGACATAGAGAAGTTTCGTCACGCCGGAAAGAAGATCTTCCTTCACCTCTGCGATCTGAGCCTTGGAGAGTGAGGAGTTGAGGAAGTGGGCGATGCCGTCATTGCCGGCGACAAAGCCGCGGATGGCGTCCACCTGGTTCTTCATGAGCGCAATCAAAGGAGAGATCACGATTGCGGTTCCTTCCATCACGAGAGCCGGAAGCTGGTAACAAAGCGACTTGCCACCGCCCGTCGGCATGAGGACGAAAGCGTCCTTGCCAGATACGAGGTGGGTCACTATCTGCTCCTGGTCACCCTTGAAGGTCGTAAAGCCGAAGAATTCCTTAAGCTTGGAGTGAAGGGTCTCTGAGTCTATCACCATAAATAATCCGATATTTTCATCTAAGTTAATGATATATTTCCACGGTGACAAAAATTGTTTGGAATATTTTTGCGATATTTGCGACCCATTATATGGACAAAAACTTAAAGATATAACAAAATGAAAGCAATCAAAGTATTAGCAGCAGCTTTTGCAGCAAGCGCACTTATCGCTGCCTGCACCGGCAAGTCAGCTGACGTTGCAGATCCTAGCCTCGTCAAGGATCTCAAGGATATCCTTCCTACCGCAGCTGAGATCGACTCTACAAGCTACCTCATCGGTATCCAGTTCGGTTACTTCATCAAGTCTAACGATTTCGGTAACGACCTCAACTACGCACAGATGCGCAAGGGTATGATGGACTTCATCAACGCTGAGGGCGAGCCAGGTTCAGAGGGCTACAACGAGCAGTTCAAGGTCAACCCAGACCTCATGAACGAGGTATTCAACAAGTTCCTCACCAAGAGGAGCGAATACATGGCTGAGGTCAACAGGCGCGCAGGCGAGAAGTTCCTCGCAGCCAACAAGAAGAAGGACGGCGTCGTAGAGACCGAGAGTGGCCTCCAGTACAAGATCATCGAGGCCGGTAACGACAACCACGCAGCAGCTCAGGACACCGTTCTCGTTAGCTACCGCGGTACCACCATCGACGGCAAGGAGTTCGACGCAAGCCCAGAGGGCGAGCCTATCATGATGCTCCTCGACCGTGTGATCCCAGGTTGGACCGAGGGTATCCAGTATGTCGGTGAGGGTGGCAAGATCGAGCTCTACATCCCTTCTGACCTCGCATACGGCCAGCGCGGCAACCGTGCGATCGAGCCTAACTCAACTCTCATCTTCGAGGTAGAGGTTTCTGAGGTACGTCACATAGCCCAGTAAGACCATGGCATTGGAACTCGAATGCAAGATTACACGCAAGCTCCCTGTTACCCAGGGAACTTCGGCTCGTGGTCCATGGCAGAAGCAGGAATTCATCGTCGAATATCAGGACGGTAACTTCCCTAACCAGGTATGCATGAACGTATGGGGCGAGGACAAGGTCAACGACCTCAACAGGTTCAATGTAGGCGACAAGGTAAAGATCCAGTTCAACCTTTCCAGCCGAGAGTTCAACGGCAGGTGGTACAACGACATCCGCGCATGGAGAATCGAGCTCGCAGGTATGTCTCCTGCCGATGCTCCGGCTGCTGCCGCTCCGGCACCCGCACCTCGCGCATACCAGCCAGCAGCTCCTGCAGGATTCGCGCCTGTAGCTCCTGCACCTTCGATCGAAGATATGCCGGCAGACAATGCTGACGATCTCCCATTCTAAGGATTTTTCAGCACATAAATACAATTAAGGGTGACCTTGACGGTCACCCTTAATTATATCTATTCGAATTCCGTCCCCACCGCTATACTGTTCTCCGATGAGATTAAGCTTACCTTTCACTTATGTTCTTTCAATACTCTACATAAAATTTCACATCAGGAGATAATGAGGCGAAAATGAGAGTCATATTAGCACATGTCTTCTTGTAATAGCATCTCATGGTACCCGTTGAATAATAACTGACGCACTGAAATGGCATCTTTCTCTACGGGAATCTCAAAGAAAAAAAGCAGAACTTAAGTCTCAGATCACCAATTCATTGGACTTCATTCTTTTCTTCCATATTTTATCGTAGGAGCCTATAAGGCGCACTAGGTAGTCATAGAATTTTTCATTTTTCAGATATTTGCCGTCATAAAGAATCGGGTAATCACGCCACTTGTCAACGACGATTGTATCATATTGTGAACCAACTTTTGTCAACACCAAGTAAAATGCGTAGTTACCCGGCGTCTCATAAATTTCAGAATTTTGGCTGATCTTGGCAAAACGACGTAAATGCTTTCTTACCGTCGCAGGGTTAGTTATGACGATACTATCAACTGATTCTGATTCTTCATACCACCACGCGAGTGACAATATAGAATCTCGTATCTGTTGTTTCCTGTCTTCATCTATATGTACGTTGTCAGGAAAAGCAACAATTCTCATTTCCTCAGACGGCTTTTTATTTCGGTCATATTCTACTTTTTCTAGAAATGCTGTAGCATCTAACATACTCGTTGAATATAATTGTTCCGGGTATCGATAGTAAAATACTTTAAGATAATCAGATGTTATGGCCTCGTTGATTATTATAGAGGACGCCATTACAATAGAAAAAAACTTTATTAACGTTGTCATGTCTGTATCCTAATTCTTATGATAGTTGTAATATGCTGCCATTTCTGAGGCTTCATTTGGTGAAAGCCCTTTTATGGTAAATGATAGCTCCTTGTTTTCAGGGTCTCTAGGGTCTCTAAGCTTGTCGTAGAGTCCGGTCTCGGTCGAAGAGCACCTTGCTGAGCGCGGTCGCCGTGAAGATGCAGTTTCCGGAGTAGTTGCGTATCACGGTGGTTCCCGACGAGGTCACCCTCTCCCTGAGCTTCCTTCCGTCAGTTGCATAAACGACATTCACCGTCGAGCCGTCCGACAGCGTCATCTCCTGCGGTAACCCGATCTCGTTGTACAGGGTGCTCCGTACTCTGCCCGACGACTCCCCGGTCAGCCTTCCGCAGGCATCGTAGGTCTCCGCGCCCATCGGCATCGACCTCATCCTGTTGCCGTAGTATGACTTGCGTCTGATATAGAACGTCAATGCGCCATTACCGACCCCGTCCGTTAGCTGGTCCTGAGTCCTCCTCGAGGTTATGTTGCCGTTGATGTCATATCGGTAGGTCTCGGAGAACAGCCCGGTGCCGGAGATGTCCGAATACTCCGCCTCCCTCAGCCTTGCGAGGCTGTCGTATCTGTACTTGTATTCCCTGTCCGATGTTTCGCCAGGCTTCCTCCAACTTGTCTCCGATATCTTCCCGCCCCAGCGAGGCACGCTGCCTTCCTCATGACGGATTCCCTCGGAGAATAGGTCCCCATCTAAATTATATGACATAAGCATATCTTAGGATAAAGATTATAGGAAGTGCATGAAATATTATATATGCTGCGATGAGGGTCAGCTGCATCAATATAGGCAGGGA
>NZ_JBAEER010000080.1:0-12374 GCF_056207615.1 Candidatus Cryptobacteroides sp.
CATAATGCCGCTGGGCACAACGATGTCGGGAAACCATACGGCGGATGCATGCATTCTAACAAAATACAACTCTGATTTTTATATTTATAACAATTCCTCAGAAGAAGAAGGTTGTATTTCTTCTCTTCATCGTCTTTAAGCAAATAGTCCTCGTGTATTAATATACAGTGGCATTTTTTGACGTAATACAACTGGAAATTTTATTGTTAAATCTCAGAATTCGCTGGCACCTGCAAACCATGCATCGTAATTCCTCTTCATCGTGAAATCCTTCAGCAGCAAGGCACTTCCGTCAGTCGAGATGCTTGCCGCTTTCGTAGCATCCTTGATACATGAAGCCATCGGCACCTTGGGATTGATGATGATGTTGCCTCCGCCGTTACCCCATGCAGGGTCATTCTTCCTCAGCAGCTCGAGCGAGGTATAGTCGCTGTCGTCGTTCCTGTTCACCACCCACACGGGCCTGCTCATTGCGACCTCCTCGGTCACTATCATCTCACGGACACTCCTGTTTCCGTTCTCGTCCGTCATGATCTCATAACCTATATTTGCCTCAGAGCCATCCTCGGGATCGTAGGTTATGATAGGGGCACTCGACCAATCCCAGTGCTCCGAATAAGGCCAATATATCTGAATGTCGGAGTCCGAGAGAGCATCCAGGTAGGCGTCCACGCTTGCGCCTCCGAGCATGTCGTTCCCTCCTGCCTTGGTGGTCACATGGTTCTCCAATGCACCGCGGAGAAGTTCCCTCAACGGAGCTTCATAGCTGCCGGCTGCAGCCTTGGTCTCGAGTCCGAGGGCGGCCGCACGGCGGAATGACGGGCGTGCCTGCATAGGCACGGAAGAGGCCTTCATGCGCCTTGACGATGTGCTGTTGGCGCCCACACCGGCACCCGGATCCCTGAAGAGGTCCTGCATGGTATACTCTTCGTCATATCCATTGTCCGTGGAACCGCTGACGGCATCGAAGACCTCACCCATCTGTCCTTCCCCGATAGGAATTTCAGACAGGAGCATGGCCACGTCACCAAGTCTCACTATGGGAGTGGCCTCTCCCTTGTTCCCATTAGGACCATCTACCGGATCACATGCGAGGATAAGTGCGGCAGTGCCGATGACTGCCGGCCAAAAGAAAGTCGTTCTCATTGCAAAAATCTTTTCTGCAAAGTGAACGAATATTATCCGTTTGCGGACTTCGTCAACGGATAAACTCCCAAAACGGCATTTGGAGGGGATGCAGTGCTATCTCTGGAAGAAAACGTGACGCGATTTTCCGGAAAAATCGACTATCGTGCGTACGTTTCGGAAGCCGGCTTCGCGGAAAAGCGCCTCCACTTCGGGTCCGAAGGCCTCGTTGATCTCGACGATTCCGAACGGAGACGGTGGGTCGAGAGGGGTATTGCAGCTGACAAGGTCGAAACCGTATGAAGGTGCAAGCATGACTGACGCTATCCTTGCCAGAGCGCGGTAGAAGACAAGCGGATCCTCGTCCGAAACGAAAAGCGCAAGCTCAGGTTCATGTTCGAGTACGTTCTTTCTCATCTGCACCTTCTCGCTGTCCCTGACATATGGAGGATTGCTCAGAAGCACGTCGAAACTTGACGGAACCCTGAGCCCGGCAGTAGAAGCAGCCTTGGAGAAAGCCGCAGGGAAATTATCTGAAAGGACGTCAGCCTTGATGAAGCAAGGGCGGTTCTGAGACACTGCCTGTGATGAGGCGACAGCAAGCGCGTCGTCTGAAATATCGACGGCGCAGACCTCCGAAGCGGGAACTTCTGCTGCCAGAGACCATGCTATGCAGCCCGACCCGGTACAGAGATCCAGGACGCGGGGAGCATTACCGAAGGGTCTTTCCATACGTCTGAGCTGAGAGAGGGCTTCATGGACCAGGAGCTCGGTCTCGGGGCGAGGGATGAGCACCGCAGGAGAGACACGATAGCTGCGTCCGTAGAAATCGGCACGGCCGAGGACATACTGCAGAGGCTCGCCCGAGCACAGACGCTCTATGTCCGAGGCCAGTTCCTCCTCTCGCGAAGCAGGAAGCTCACAGAGCGGCTCGATTATGTGCTGGATCTTGGAGAAACCCAGCTTGTCCTCACAGAGTATGGACACGATGGAAGCCGCCTCGGATGCCGGATAGAGGGCTTCCAAGGCGGTCCTTGATCTTGATATGAAATCCTTGAGAAGCAAGGCTCCTATCTGTTCTCGATGATCTGGGTAAGGAAATCGGACATGGCGATGCCGGCGGTACGTACCATCTTCGGAACGAGAGACGCAGCTGTCATGCCCGGAATGGTGTTGATCTCAAGGAAGTACACTTCCTTCTGAGGTGTGAGGATGAAGTCGATCCTGACGCAACCGCTGCAGTCCATCCTCCTGTAGATCTTCCTCGCTGCCTCCTGGAGAGTCTGTGCATCCGAATCCGGAATCCTTGCAGGGCAGATCTCCTGGCTCTTGCCGTTGTACTTCGCATCGTAGTCGAAGAACTCGTTCTCCGATACGATCTCGATCACAGGAAGCGCCACCACCTCCCCGCCGTTGGCATACACGCCGACCTGAAGTTCCTGACCGTCGATGGCCTCCTCGCAGAGGAGAGTCTTACCCTCGGAGAAGGCAAGCCTTACGGCCTCGTCGAAGTCCTCGATCTTCTTCACCTTGGTGACGCCGAAGCTTGAGCCGCTGTCGGTAGGCTTCACGAACATCGGGAGTCCGAGAGCATCCACCGCCTTCTGCGCGAGTCCCTCGTTCACCTCGCCCTTGCGGACGAAAAGGTCCTTTGCGCACTTGACGAAGTCCACGTCCTTGAGATAGCTCTTGCAAGAGAACTTGTCGAAAGTTATCGCAGAGACAAATGCCGAGCAGCTGCTGAACGGAATGCCGAGCATCTCGAGATAACCCTGCATGAGACCGTTCTCGCCAGGGGTACCGTGCTGCATGATATATGCGTAATCAAACTTGACCTTATTGCCGGAGAGCATCACGGAGAAGTCATTCTTCTCGATCGAAGGACGAGATTCTGCAGGGAGTTCCACCCTCTCCTGGCCCTTCATGCGATATGCGACGAGCTCCCACTTGCCGAAGCGTGCGAAGATCTCGTACACGTCATATCTGCTTCCGTCTATCTGCGAAGCGGTGAACTGCCCGCTCCTGCATGAAACCTCCCACTCTGAGGAGTCACTTCCGTAAATTACTGCTATGCTGTTGTAGCTCATTCTGATGTTTTTAGAAGAACATTGATTCATCCACGTCGTCCACGACCTCTCCAACGCCTTCTCCGGTTCCCATCGCATCCATGTTCATGTTCGACGGTCTGATGAAGGCATCGTTCGGAGACACTCCGAGGGTTCCGTCCGCCATGACCTTCTTCATGAAGAGACCCCAGATAGGAAGAGCCGCGTTCGAACCACCACCGAGGGAAATGGACTCGAAATGTACCTGGCGGTCCTCGGCGCCTGCCCATACACCTGCGGTGAGGGTCGGAGTGTAGCCGATGAACCAACCGTCGGAGTTATCGTTGGTCGTACCGGTCTTGCCGGCAATCTCACCGGTGAGACCATATGTGCTGCGCAAGCGACCTGCAGTACCGCCGTCGACCACGCCACGCATCATCTGAACCATGGTGTATGCGACCGCCTCGTTCAGAGGCTGCCTCTTGCTCTTGGTGAATTCGCTGAGGGTGTTGCCCATGTTGTCCTCTATCCTGGTCACGAAGATAGGCTCACAGTACAGACCGCCCGAAGGGAAGGTATTGTACGCTGCGACCATCTCGTAGATGCTTACCTCGGCCGAGCCGACGCAGATCGACGGCACAGGGTCGATATGGCAGGTGATGCCCATTCCCCTCATCAGGTCGAGCATCGCGTTCGGACCCGAAGTAAACCACGGATCGCCGGCGCAGAGAGCCTTCATGATAGAGGCTGCGATGTTGTTCGAACTGATCTGGAGACCCTTCCTCATGGTAAGAGGACGTCCCTTGTACTCATCCTTGTCTGTGGTCTTGGGAGTCCACACCTGACCGTCAGGGAAGGCAAAGGATACCGAATTGTTCATGAACTCGGTCTCAGGAGTCATGCCGCTCATCAGACCTGTCGTGTAGAGGAAAGGCTTGATGGTGGATCCCACCTGACGACGGGACTGGCTTATGTTGTCGTACTTGAAGTATCTGTAGTTCGGTCCTCCGACGTATGCCTTGACATGTCCGGTCTGAGGCTCGATGGCCATGAAGGCCGCACGAAGATGGGACTTGTAGTAGCGGATGGAATCGTCCGGAGTCATGAGGGTATCGCAATAACCCTGCTTGTTCCACGAGAACACACGCATGTTCACCGGCTCCGTGAACGACTTGTAGATCTCCGAGTCCGAAGCACCGCTGTTCTTCATGTTGCGGTAGCGGTCGCTGTAACGGCGGGCATTCTTCATGATACGCTCGATGGTCTCCTGGTCGATATCATTCGAGAACGGTGCGTTCCTCTTGCTCCTGAGGTCGCGCCAGAAACTCTTCTGGAGACTCTTTCCAAGATGCTCGGCGACTGCCTCCTCGGCATATTTCTGCATCTTGTAGTTGATGGTGGTGTAGATACGGAGACCGTCCCTGTCGAGGTCGTAAGGAGTACCGTCTGCCTTCTTGTTCTTGTTGAGCCATCCGTAGAGGGCGTCGTTCTCCCACTTGAGGGAATCGGCAGAATACTCCTCAGGATAGGTATACTGAGACTTCTTCGGTTTCTCCGCCCTCATGTACCTGCGGAGCATGTCCCTGAAGTAAGGAGCATAGCCGGCATTGTGGTCCTGGATCTGGTAAGAGAGTGAGATCGGCACGTTCTGGATAGAGTCGCGCTGAGCCTTTGTGAGGTAGTCGGCCTTCTCCATCTGCGAGATCACGAAGTTCCTGCGGACGAGGGCCTTGCCAGGGTTGAGGGCAGGGTTGTAGCGGGTAGGCTTGTTGACCATTCCCACGAGCATCGCGCTCTCCTCCACATTGAGTTCATTAGGGTTCTTCGCAAAGAAGGTCTGGGAAGCCGCCTTCACTCCATAGGCGCCGCTGCCGAAGAAGATGGAGTTGAGATACATGGTCATGATCTCGTCCTTGGTGTAGTTCCTCTCGAGCTTCACGGCCGTGATCCATTCCTTGAGCTTGATCCATACCATCTTCACCTTCGACATGCCCGGAATCTTGCTGCTCACGTCAGCCCTCGGATAGAGGGTCTTGGCCAGCTGCTGGGTCACGGTACTACCACCTCCCTGGCTCGAATCGCTCATCAGGAGAGTCTTCACGAGCACTCGTCCGAGACTCTTGAAGTCGATGCCGGAATGGCTGTAGAAACGGGCGTCCTCAGTTGCGACGGTAGCCTGCACCAGGTAGGGTGAGAGCTCCGCATAGGTGACATAGGACCTGTTTTCGATATGGAAGGTCGTCAAAATCTCACCACCCTCTGCAATTACCTGAGTCGCGAGTTTGCTGTCCGGATGTTCGAGTTCTTCGAATGACGGAATGTCGGCAAATGCCCATACCATCATAAGTAATATGATGACCGCCGCCATTGGCACCAGAAGGAGTGCCCAGAACCATTTTATGATGCGCTTTTGTGTCGTCTCTTTCATCGTTCCACGTATTGTGTCAAAATGCAAAATTAACAACAAAATTTGGAAAGTTACCTTAAAAGTACCTTACTTTGCAGCGTGTTACAAAAATTAGGTATGGAGGGAAATCTTGTAATTGTGGAGTCTCCCGGCAAGGTAGGCACCATTCAGAAGTTCCTCGGAGAAGGCTTCGTCGTAAAGTCGAGCATCGGTCACATCCGCGATCTCCAGGACAACGAAATCAGCATAGACATCAATGACGGATTCAAGCCGAAGTACGTCATTCCAAGCGATAAGAAGAAGGTAGTTGCCGATCTCAAGAAAGCTGCGGAGTCTGCCCAGACAGTATGGCTCGCATCCGATGAGGACCGTGAGGGAGAAGCTATCTCATGGCACCTTTTCGAGACCCTCGGTCACAAGAAGGACAACACCAAGCGAATCGTATTCCACGAGATCACCAAGTCTGCGATACTCAACGCCCTCGAGAATCCGAGGGAGATAGACATGAACCTCGTCAACGCGCAGCAGGCCCGCCGCGTGCTCGACAGGCTCGTGGGCTTCGAGCTTTCGCCTGTGCTCTGGAGGAAGATCCAGCCGAAGCTCTCCGCAGGTCGCGTACAGTCGGTGGCTCTCCGTCTCATCGTGGACAGGGAGCGCGAGATACTCAACTTCGAGAGGGAGCAATATTATAAGGTAGAAGCTACCTTCCATCCGGAAGGTACTGCGGAAGGAGTGACCGTCAGCGCCACCCTCGACAAGAAATTCTCGGACATCGAGACCGCCCGCCAGTTCCTCCAGGACTGCATCGGCGCGGAGTTCTCGATCGCAAGCGTGGACAAGAAGGAAGGCAACCGCTATCCGGCACCTCCTTTCACCACCTCTACCCTCCAGCAGGAAGCTTCCCGCAAGCTCCACATGTCGGTCGGAACGACGATGAGCGTGGCTCAGCGTCTCTACGAGGCCGGACTCATCACCTACATGCGTACCGACTCGACCAACCTCTCCGGACTTGCAATCAACACCGCCAAGCAGTTCATCAGCGACAACTACGGCGAGGAGTATTCGAAGCCACGCCAGTACAAGACATCGACCAAGGGTGCACAGGAGGCACATGAGGCCATCCGCCCTACCTATATCGACAGGACCTCGATCGAGGGAACCCCACAGGAGAAGAAGCTCTACGACCTCATCTGGAAGAGGACCGTGGCATCACAGATGGTGGACGCCAAGGTGCTCAAGACAGACATCAGGATCAGCTCTTCCGCAAGGCCTGAGAAGTTCGCGGTGCAGGCAATGCAGGTACTCTTCGACGGCTTCCTCAAGCTCTACATGGAAAGCACCGACGACGAGCCGTCAGAGGATGAGGTAATCCTCCCTGAACTCGCGATCGGAGCGAAGATGGAGGAGAGAGGAATCAAGGCTGAGTGCAAGTTCACCGCACCTTCCCCTCGCTACTCGGAGGCCACACTCGTAAAGAAGCTCGAAGAGCTCGAGATCGGCCGTCCATCCACCTATGCGACCATCATCTCCACCCTCACCAAGGCTCGCGGATACGTGACCAAGGGCGACAAGGAAGGCAGCAAGGTGTCGGTCGAGAACCTCGCCCTGAAAAACGGAAAGATCAGCACCAGCCACAAGCAGGAGAGCGTCGGCGCAGAGAAGGGAAGGCTCATCCCACAGGAGATCGGAATGATAGTCACAGACTACCTCACCGAGCACTTCGGATCGGTCCTCGACTACGGGTTCACAGCCAATGTAGAGCAGGATTTCGATAAGATTGCCGCAGGTGAAATGGCTTGGAATTCAATCATTTCAGAGTTCTACGCACCTTTCCATCAGGACGTCGAGACCGTGCTCAACAACCGAGAGTACAACAGAGTCCAGAGGGAGATCGGAATCGATCCTTCGGACGGTCAGATGATCATCGCGAAGTTCGGCCAGTTCGGTCCTTTCGTCCAGAAGGGCGAAGGCGACAACAGGGTTTTCGCGAGCCTGGCGCCGGGCCAGCTCATCGAGAGCATCACCCTCGAGGAGGCCCTCAAGCTATTCTCTCTCCCAAGGACCGTCGGCCAGTACGAAGGCATCGACATCGTCTGCCTCAAGGGCCGCTTCGGACCATACATCAAGTACGGAGACAGGAACATCAGCCTGCCTAGGGGAAAGAACCCTGTGACCATCACTCTCGACGAGTGCGTGGCCCTCGTGTCCGAGAACCTCACCAAACCGGCTCAGGACATCATACTCGAATTCCCTGGCGACATCAAGGTCCTCAACGGAGCTTATGGCCCTTATATCAAATGCAATGGTAAAAACTATAAGCTACCTAAGGGCACTGAGGCCGCAACTCTCACAGAGGAAGAGTGTAAGACTATAATCAAGGAATCTGTTCCGACTGCAAGAAAAGGCCGTAGGAGATAGCAATATCGCCAAAATCCTTGCATTTTAGGATATTTTTGTATAGCTTCGCATCCTACTATTTACAAATTGTAAGATAATTTAGACATGACATCCTATTCCCTTGATCAGACCGACCAGAAAATCCTTGGCCTCTTAGTCAAGAATGCGCGTATGCCATTCCTCGAGATCGCTCGTGAGTGTGGCGTTTCTGGAGCAGCAATCCATCAGAGAGTCAAGAAGTTAGAGTCAAACGGCGTCATCACCGGCTCAAGGCTTCTCGTGAAACCTCAGGCGCTCGGTCTCAACGTGTGCGCATATGTAAGCGTAGCTCTTGCAGAAGCTAACAAGTACCCACAGGTCATCGACGCATTCAAGAAGATCCCCGAGATCGTAGAGTGCCATTTCGTGACCGGACGCTACGCACTCCTCGTGAAGCTTTACTGCTTCAACCACGACCACCTCATGGAGATTCTCCTGAACACTATCCAGAAGATTCCATATGTGCAGTCGACAGAGACCCAGATCTCACTTGACCAGGCTATCGAGCGTCAGGTTTGGGTAAAGGGTTACCAGAGCACCAGCTTCCAGTCAAGCGTTCAGGACGACATTGCAGAAGACTAGATCGTCAGGAGTGGTCACCTTGATGTTGTACCTCTCCCCCGGAACATAAGAAACAGCTTCACCGGCCGCCTCCACCACGGATGCATCGTCGGTGAAGCTTGTTTTATACGGCTGGAGATAAGCTGACTTGAGGACCTCCGAATGGAATATCTGAGGGGTCTGGACAGAGAGCAGGTTGGACCTGTCGACATACTCTCCCGCGAGGGTCTTGATCGTGTCGACGACAGGTACTGACGGGACTACCGCAGGTACAGTCTCGGCGGTCGTGAAGAGCTCTCGGATAAGCTTTGCGGACACCAGCGGACGGACACCGTCATGGATGGCTACAAGGGCGCCCTCAGGCACCCTCTCCAGGCCGTTCTTGACCGAGTGGAAACGGGTGATTCCGCCCTCGACGAGGGTCTGGCGACAGTTGAAGTTGTGCTCGTAGCAATACTTCTTCCAGACCTCGATATGGTCCTTCGGCAGGACGGTGACGACATTTATGTCGGGGTAGGCCTCAAGGAACTTGAGTATGGTCACATGGAGTATCGCGCGGCCTCCGATCTCGAGGAATTGCTTAGGGCATGAGGCGCCCATTCTGGTACCGCTTCCACCGGCCATCACGATGAGGTATTTTTTTCTTTCCATGTGCGATTTTATTTTAGGCGAATTTACCTTTTTTTTCGTAATTTTGGCCGATTATCAAACGACTTACACAAAATGGCATTTTCATTTTTGACACAAGAGCTCGCAATCGACCTCGGAACAGCGAATACGGTCATCTTCCAGAATGACCAGATCGTGCTTGACGAGCCGAGCATCGTTGCGCTCGATACAAGCTCAGGCAAATGTCTTGCACTGGGCCAGAGGGCTAAGATGATGCACGAGAGGACCAATCCGGGCATCAAGACCGTGCGCCCTCTCAAGGACGGCGTGATTGCCGACTTCAACGCTGCTGAGATGATGATCAGAGGCTTCATCAAGCAGGTGAACAGCAAGCACAAGTCCATCTTCAACCCGAACCTCAAGATCGTCGTCGGCATCCCTTCAGGAAGTACTGAGGTGGAGATCCGTGCGGTCCGTGACTCGACCGAGCACGCCGGCGGCCGTGACGTATATCTCATCTTCGAGCCTATGGCAGCAGCCCTCGGTATCGGCCTCGACGTGGAGGCACCTAAGGGCAACATGGTCGTGGACATCGGAGGTGGTACCACCGAGATCGCAGTCATCTCACTCGGAGGTATCGTCGTCCAGGACAGTATCCGTACCGCAGGTGATGCCCTCACCAAGGACATCCAGGAGTATCTCCGCCAGCAGCACAACATCAAGGTCGGTGAAATCACCGCCGAGAAGATCAAGCTTGCCGTAGGTGCGGTAATCCCTGACCTCGACGTCGAGCCGGAGCCATACACCGTAAGGGGTCCGAACCTTATGACCGCCCATCCTGTGGAGGCAAAGATCAGCTACCAGGAGATCGCACACTGCCTCGACAAGACAGTCGTGAAGATCGAGAACGCTGTCATCCACGCACTCGAGCAGACTCCTCCGGAGCTCTACGCCGACATCGTGGAGAACGGTATCTTCCTCTCCGGCGGCGGCGCACTCCTCCGCGGTCTTGACAAGAGGCTCACCGAGAAGGTAAACATTCCGTTCCACGTAGCCGAGGACCCGCTCAGGGCCGTTGCCCGCGGAACTTGTCTCGCACTTAAGAACACTGCCAACTACTCATTCCTGATGAGATAGGATGGCAAAGAAGAAAAACATAGGATCAATAATTTTCAGCGCGGCTATCTTCATCGTCTTGGAGATAGCTGCGTTGAATATGCTCTCACATAACGGAGAGCTCCAGAACAACTGGCTCGCGCGCAGCTCGCATGCGATCAACGCCGCCATCTGGGGCACCGGCGAACGCATCTCGCACTACTTCTCGCTCAAGAGGGAGAACGAGGACCTCGCGCTGGAGAACTACCATCTCCTCCAGGAACTCAGGAAATACCAGGACCTCGAGGTCGAGATGGAGTACGGCGACGTGGAGACCATCAGGAACTTCACCTACATCCACGCCAGCATCATCAAGCACAGCACCAACAAGCAGCACAACTACATGATTCTCGACAAGGGCGCTGACGACGGCATCAGGAACGGTTCCGGAGTCATCACCGCGAACGGAACCATCGGCGTCGTGCATGCCACCAGCAGGCACTACTCCTACGTCATGACCTTCAACAACAAGGACATGGTCATCAGTGCCCGCATCGGAGGCGAAGGTGCGGTGGGCCCTCTCACATGGGACGGAATCACCACCAGAGGCGCGATGCTCCGCGAGATTCCGCACAACACTCCATTCGAGGAGGGAGACACCGTCTACACCAGCGGCTTCTCTGCCCTCTTCCCTGCCGACCTTCCGCTCGGCACCGTGGGTTCGAACAGGATCGTGAACGGAGCGTCATACGAGATCAAGGTCAGGCTTTTCGAGGACCTTGCGAACGTTCGCTATGTGACCGTCGTCATCAACAATGAGATGGACGAGATAAGAGAACTTGAGGAGGAGGCCACGAATGAAGACTAACGTAAACTCCTGGGCACTCTATCTGCTCTTCATGGCCGTACAGCTCGTGATGACGAACTATCTCCACCTGAGCCAGTTCGTCACTCTCTCCATACTTCCCGCGCTCATCATGTGCCTGCCGCTGAGCTTTGCTCCGTGGCTCGCGATGGTATTCGCGTTCGTGACCGGACTCACCGTCGACTTCTTCGCCGAGGGTGTGATAGGCCTGAACACCGTGGCGCTTCTTCCGGTGGCCGCGCTCAGGAACCTGGTCATCCAGCTCGTGATCGGCAGCGACGCCATCGAAAGGGGAATGGACTTCAACTTCAAGAAGAACGGCCCGGCCAAGGTTGCCACGGTGATACTGATTCCGCTGGTAGTCTTCCTCGGAATCTACATCGCAGCCGACGGCGCCGGAATGAGACCGTTCTGGTTCAACTGCGCAAGGTTCGCAGCCTCGCTCGCAGTCGACCTCTTCCTCTGCCTGATGGTGGTCAAGACACTCAACCCTGACGACAGGAGGTAGGAGATGAAGATCGAACGTCAGACACGCCTTGTCATAGGACTCTGCGCTTTCGCGCTCATCCTGATCATCCGCCTGTTCTACATCCAGCTCGTGGACAGGAGCTATCGTGACCTCTCCAAGGCCAACGCGATGGTCCATGTCCCCATCTACCCAACCCGAGGTCTGATCAAGGACAGAAACGGCAAGATCCTCGTCGGAAACAAGGTCTGCTACGACATACTCGTGACCCCTATCGAAATCAAGCATCAGTTCGACACCGCGACCTTCTGCAACATCTTCGGAGTGTCGCGCGAGTTCATGAGGGACAAGTTCAAGGAGTACCGCCTCTACAGGAAGAGAATCGGATACCAGTCACTCATCCTCATCAAGCAGGTCGAACCTGAGACATACATGAAGTTCGCAGAAGTCGCCATGAACTTCCCAGGCTTCCGCGGACAGGCACGAACCATACGCCAGTACCCATACAACGCCGGAGGCAACCTCCTCGGCTACGTGAGCGAGGTCGACAGGGACTACATCGACAAGCATCCTGGCGAGTACCGCTCAGGCGACTATGCAGGAAAGACCGGAATCGAAGCCGCCAGGGAAGCGGACCTCCGAGGCATCAAGGGCGACCAGATCTACCTGAGAAACAACAGGAACCAGATCGAGACGCGATACATGGACGGAGAGATGGACGTCGAGGCAGTGCCTGGACACGACATCGTCACCACCATCGACGCC
>NZ_JBAEER010000081.1:0-8276 GCF_056207615.1 Candidatus Cryptobacteroides sp.
TTCTTTCGACTCCGGAGGGGCGAGCAGCCTCGCCGTGGAGTCGCATCCTTCTACGAAGAAAGCGACCAATAACCACTTATTAGTCGCCTTCTTTCTTTTATATGGTTCGTAGGAACTAGCGAAGCAAGTCTTCCATGTGGACAGATGCTGCTGTCTTCTCGTCACGATACTTGACGATAACCGGGCAGTAGAGATGCGCTCCGAGCTCAGCACCATGACCCTTGGTGATAGGACGGCTTCCGGAAACCACGACCGCATTCTCTGGAACGACTACCCTGCCGTCCTCGTTACGAGGGACGAACTCACCGGTAGTAGAATCGAAGATTGCAGTAGCCGCGGTGATGATCACGCCGCTGGCGATGACTGCGCCCGAACGGACGATGGTACCCTCATAGATACCGCAGTTGCCACCGACGAAAGCGTTGTCCTCGATGATGGTAGGAAGAGCGCCGGCAGGCTCGAGCACGCCGCCGATCTGGGTAGCTGCCGAGATATGCACATGCTTTCCGACCTGTGCGCATGAACCGATGGTAGCATGGCTGTCGACCATTGAGCCCTCATCGACGTATGCACCGACGTTAACATATGCAGGAGGCATCACGATAACCGATGGAGCAAGGTACGCACCTCTGCGGATGCTGCTGCCGCCGGGAACGATGCGAACACTATCTGCTGCGGTGAACTTTCTCACCGGATAGGTATCCTTGTCGAGGAAGGAGAACTGTCCCTCGGACATGTCCACGATCTTACCGAGCTTGAAGCCGGAAAGTATCACTTCCTTCACCCATCTGTTGACCTGCCACTTGCCGTCAACCTTTTCTGCCACACGGATGGTTCCAGCCTCGAGGCCGGCCATCACTTCATTGAATCTGTCAAGTTCTGTATTCATATCTGATTACGGGGATTTTAATAGAACAACTCAACCTCTGCCACGAAGACGTCCATTGCAAAGCTCTCCACAATACCCTCCTTGGAAGCTTCAAGCTTCATGGTTATGCTGTCGATGTCACCGAGACCCTCGAGCTTGAGCATGGTCCATGTCTTCACAGGGACACCCTTGTCGAAGAGCTTGAGGGTTGCATCACCTGTCTTATGTGCACCCTTGTAGCCGGTCACGGTCACGCTGGCCCAGTCAGACTCCGTAAAGCCGTCCTCGCCGAGTGCGCGCACCACGCTCTCTGTAGTGTTTGCAAAGAAGATAGCCTGAGCCTTGCATGTGCTTGATGGATCTGCGTTATGCTCTATGGTGATGAGTTTCATGGAGTTGATGGACTCGTCAGCAACCTTCCTGTAGATCATATAGTGGTTGCTCTCGAGCTTCTTGTCGCAGTCATACACTACGAACGGATCGGGATCCTTCTCCCTGTCCACGAGAACGGTATCCTTCTGATAGCAGAAGGCAAAGCCGCCGAGATAATCCTTATTGTCATCGTCAGTCCTCTTTCCGCAGAACTTCGCAATATCGAAATACATGTCGTACTTGTTGAAGTGAGTCGACTCCCCAAAGAATTCCGAATCCTTCAGGCCCTCGTATTCGAAGGACGTAAGCATGGTATACTTATAGGATGAACTACCTCCATTGAGGCACGATGTCATGGTCAATGCAGCTGAGATGGCTGCGACGATAAGGATTATTCTCTTCATATCTGTTCTTATATTATAAGCTAATTTCAAATTCCTCAAGTTTTTCCGCAGGTCCGGTCAGATATACGGAAGATGCAGCGAAGCCCCCATCCGTTGCAGGGATGAAGTCCACGGCGAGCGCATCTCCCCTCCTCGCAAGGATGTCGTAGCGCACGCGCTCGCTCTCACGGGAAGATGGTTCAACTCCTCTATGGTAAGAAGCCATCGCAGAAGCAACAATACCCGTGCCGCAGGCAAGGGTCTCTGCCTCCACTCCCTTCTCGAAGGTGCGGACGACAAGACGCCCGTCAGAAGGCTCCACGAAGTTCACGTTGGTACCCTGAGGTGCAAAGGCCGCGCGATGGCGAACCTCCCTGCCGACATTCTCCACGTCGACCGCGTTCACGTCATCCACCAGACGCACGAAATGGCGGGTTCCCGTATTGAGGAAGTCGCCGTCCTCGTACCCGGTGATGCCATCCACGTCAATCATCTTGAGGCGTACCGTCTTCACGGCTCCGTCGTCTGCGAGTATCTCGGCCTCATGCTCTCCGTCCGGAGCAAGGAACCTGCATGAATCACCTACCACTCCCATGTCCTTGGCAAAAGCCACGATGCACCTTCCGCCGTTGCCGCACATCATTCCTCCGGATCCGTCGGAATTGAAGTAGAGCATGGTGAAGTCATGGGTATCGGAAGCCTCAAGTATCATGAGGCCGTCGGTGCCATACTCGGCACAGAGGCGGCTGATCACATCGACCTCCTGAAGAGCGGCGCACGAAACCGCGCGGCCGTCAGCGATGAGGAAATCGTTTCCTGCTCCCGTATAGTGATGAAGTACCATTAGCCTAAGAGTTCCTTGAGAGTGTTTCGCATGATGTCCTCCGTGCGCTGGGTAGCAGGCACGAGAGGAAGCCTGAGGCTGTTCTCCATGAGTCCGAGCTGGGCCATGGCGGCCTTTGCTGGGATAGGGTTGCTCTCGATGAAGCAATCCCTGAACAGAGGAGAGAGACGATGGTGAAGCTCGCGCGCCTTGACGAGGTCACCGGCCTTCATGAGCCTGGTGAGCTCGACCATCAGCGCCGGAGCGATGTTCGAAGCGACGCTTATGACGCCCTGCGCGCCGGTTGCCATGAGCGAGAGGGTCTCATTGTCGTTTCCGCTGAGGACTGAGAAGCCCTCCGGACGGTGACGGAGAATCTCGCTGATCTGCGAATAGCGCGAAGAAGCCTCCTTGATGGCGATGACGTTCTCCACCTCCTCTGCGAGTCGGAGAGTGGTCTCGGCGCAGATGTTGACGCCGGTTCGACCTGGCACGTTGTAGAGGACTATGCCCTTGTCGGTAGTCTCAGCCACGGCCTTGAAGTACTCGAAGAGACCTTCCTGGGTAGGCTTGTTGTAGTAAGGGGCGACGATGAGATATGCGTCCGGAGAATATGGCTCCAGCTCGCGCATGTTCTTCACCGTACCCACGAGTGAGTTGGTGCCGCCGCCAACGACGATAGGACGTCCGGCAGCATGCTGCTTGGTGATTGCGAGAAGACGGAGCTTCTCCTCTACGCTAAGACAAGGAGTCTCGGCGGTAGTGCCAAGAGGCACGAGTATGTCGATGCCAGCCTCAACCTGACGGTCTACGAGCGAGGCATAGCAGTCATAGTCAACTTCCGCTCCCTTGAACGGAGTGAGCAGGGCTGTACCACAGCCTTCGAGAAAGAGTTTTTTCATCGGAACAGGAGGTCTTTGAATTCTGCCGCACCCTGAAGTCCTTCAGTAAGGATGGCAGCAGCGACGGCACCCTCTGCGAAGCCTTCGCGAGAGTATGCCTCATGGGTGAAGGAAAGCTTGTCGCAAGCACCGGCGAACTCCACTGTGTGGATGCCGGGAACCTCTCCGATACGCTCTGCCGAGATCTCCGGATTGACACCGAGTCCCTCTGCCACGAGCGCTGCGAGGCTCTTGGCGGTTCCGCTTGGAGAGTCGAGCTTGTGGATGTGATGTACCTCATGGACATGAGGCTCGTAGCCATGGCCCTTGAGAAGCTCTGAAGCCCTCTGGACTGCGGCGAAGAGCACGTTCACGCCGATAGAGTAGTTCGATGAATATACCACAGGGGTGCCGCACTCAGCGAAATAGCCGAGCACCTCGTCCTTGATGTCGTTCCAACCGGTGGTGCCGATCACGACAGCCTTGAACTTCCTGGCGATAGCCTTGTAGTTGGCCCTGAAGGCATCAGGGGTGGTGAAGTCGATGCAGACGCTCTCTGCTGCGATGGTGTCGTCGAAGTTGACGATGTCCTCGCTGGCGCCGGCGACCTCGATTCCGCGACGGATGAGCACCGCCTCGATCATGTGGCCCATACGGCCATATCCGCTGATAACTACTTTCATGGCTATTTCTCGAAAAGATAGGTATGTATCTGGCGAACGGCATTGTGTACCTCAGGACGAGCTACTACAAAGCTGATGTTCACGTATGAATCATTCTGTGCGACGGTGACAAGTCGGCTGTTCTTCACCAGGAGCGACGCCTCCTTGAGGGCGAGCTTGAGCTCGGAGATGTTCTTTCCGATGACGGAAATCTGCGCCATCTCATCCTCTACCTCAACCTCGGAGAATAGACTGAGCTTCACGACTGCCGAAGGTACGCGGTCGAGGGAACCGGTGGTAAAGGTGATGCCGTCAGGACCGACGCTGAGAAGGTCGACCTCCACCTTGCACTCCGAGAGCACCTCGAAGGTCTTGGTCAGAAGAGTAGAAGCGTCGTCGACGACTGCGAGGCCCACATGCACGAGGAGAATCTTCTCCTTGCTGGAAACCGACCTTACGCCGTCCTCTATATACTGGCTAGGCACGATGGTGGTACCGGTGCCTTCCGGATTCATGGAATTGAGCACGAGCACCGGAATATTCTTCACGAGCGCCGGCTCGATGGTCTTAGGATGGAGCACCTTCGCGCCGTATGCCGCCATCTCCGCAGCCTCCTCGAAGGAAATCTTCGGGATGCAGAGGGTGTTGTCCACCTTGCGAGGGTCGGCGGAGCGTACGCCGTCCACGTCCGTCCATATCTCGATCTTCGATGCGTCCACAGCCATTCCCATGATCGATGCGCTGAAGTCCGAACCTCCACGTCCGAGCACTGTCTCCTCACCGTCCATGGTGATACCGACGAAGCCCTGGGTGATGATGGCCTCTGCCGCCGCAAAGGCAGCATCGATGACCTTCGGAGCCCTGCGCACGATCTCGTCATAGACCGGAGCACCCTGGAGATAGTCCGGCTCCGTGATCATATAGTCGCGGGCATTGACGTACGAGGTCTTTATGCCGAGGGAGTTCATCTTGCAATAGATCATGTTCGAAGAAAGGAACTCTCCCTTCGAGTTGATGACAGCCTTTTCCCTGTCACCTATCTCACCGACATTGTCGATGAATTCTCCCATCTTGTCACAGATGGAATTGATGCGGCAGAAGGCCTCCTCTCTCCAGAGGTGGTCCTGCGGCATGAGTTCGGTCGCGGTGTCGAGATGCTTCTTCCTGAGCTGGGCAAGAGCCGCCTTGGCGCCCTCACGGTCACCAGCCTCGAGGCTGTCGGAGATCGCGTAGAGCATGTCCGTAACCTTTGACATCGCGGACACGACTACGATAGGGCGCTCCTGGAGCCTGCCCTGCACGATTCCGATCGTTCTCTCGATCGCTTCCCTGCTACCGACGGATGTACCGCCGAATTTCATGATAATCATAAGCGTTCGTATATATACTTGTACTGACGTACGGCAGTCTCGAGATCTGCCTTGAGGACATATTCGTCGTCCCTGTGTGCCACCAGGATAGTGCCTGCTCCGAGAATCATCTTCTCAGGGAAATTGCTCAGATGCGGAGCATCGCTTCCGAAGCTGGCAGGAGCACTCTCGAGTCCGTCTACCGTCATATATTTCTGTGGAATGTCGCCACCGAGAGCCTTGACCTCGATGCGCTGTGCCCAGCGGCTTCCCTCGCCTGCGAACTTCACAGGCTCTGCCATATACTCCTTCACCATCGCGTCGGACACAAAGGTGGTGCGGAAGTAGAGGCGGAAGCTCAGCTCAGGGCTGAGTATGTTCTGCGGATTGTCGCTCACGAGCCTGCCGACGTTCCATGTCGTAGGTCCGAGCAGCTCATCCTCGCCGAAATCGACCGCCTTGAGGTCTGTGTAGAACTCGTTGAAGAGGTCGATCGCGCTGATGCCGTGCTGAGGATAGCCCGAATGGAAGGCTTCGCCGCGGAAACGGACCTCGAAGCCCTTGGTGCCCTTGCTCGCTGACACCATCTTGTTGCCGGTAGGCTCACCGACCACGAGGTACGGTGCCTTGAAAGGGGTCTTTGCGAAGGCCTTCGCGCCAAACGAACCTGTCTCCTCACCGCTGAGGATGAGAAGGCCGAAGCCGCTCTTTCCCTCGGATGCGAGCTCCGCACACGCCGTGAGCATAGTGAAGAGCTGACCCTTAGCGTCGTTACTTCCTCGTCCTTCGAACCTGTCCTCCTTCTCTACAGGTGGAAGGTATGGCGGGACAGTGTCCATGTGGGTACAGAACACGACCTTCGGCTCACCCCAGCACCAGAGAAGGTTCTCCGTGCCGTCACCGACCTCACCTCTGGTGAGCACAGGCATATTGTCCGCACAGCATCCGCTCAGGAAGGTCTCGACCCTGCCTGTGAGATACTCGGAAAATGCCCTCTCGCTACCTGAAGTCGAGTCAATCGAGAGTATGTCGTTGAAAAATCTGTAGTCCATAACCAAAAAACGAGTCCGCTATTCCAGCAAACTCGCAAATTTAAGACAAAATCCCTAAATATCAATCCGTAAGAGGCCTATTTGAACGGTTTGATCTGCACCGTACCCGGAATAACGTCATCTTCCTCGGGAGTGAGGTGGATGATACGCTGATTCGAGCTGCCCCTGAAGTGGAGTTCCGGGTCTTTCAGTGCCATCACGAAAGGTCCGTCTACGAGGGTGTCGATGTACGGGAGCATCTGCGCAAGGTGCGGGTCCGAGAGTATCTCCTCATAGGTGAATCCTGTCCAGCACCAGATGGTCTTGTCGGTCTCCTCCTTGATCCTGCGGGCCAGCTCGGTGAAGGCGTCGACCTGATAGAAAGGGTCGCCCCCGGAGAAGCTGACGTTGCTGAACTCATCCTCCTTGATGATATCCAGGAGCGCCTGCACGTCCATCTCCTTGCCGCCTGCCATATCCCATGACTGAGGGTTGTGACAACCCGGGCAGTGGTGCTCGCATCCTGCGCAATATATCGATGTACGAAGTCCAGGGCCGTCAGCCATGGTCTCCTCAAGTATGTCAAGTACCCTTATCTTCATCCCGATCTAGTTTTTCGAATGATACTCCACAAGACCCTCGATCGGAGCCTTGATGATCTTGCCAATTCGCATGCGGTACTGCTTCGCGATAAGCTCGATCACATCCCTGAAGCCATATCCCACAGAGCCCACGCAGTTGAATTCCATCTGGTCATATCCCGGATAGCGGCTCACCACGTTCCAGAAGAAGTCGTCTATGGCTCCGCGCACGAGCTCCCAATAGTATCCGTCCTCCGCGAAGTGATCTGCCACCACCTTCGCGAATCTTGCGCACCAACGGTTGGGTGCCGGCTTATGGTAGACCTGTTCGATGATTCCCTGCATATCCATTCCTATGGCCTCGGCAGCTACCTCGGCAACCTTTTCCGGCATGTTGCCGCGAAGATAGTCGACTATGTATTTCTTGCCGATATAGGCACCGCCGCCCTCGTCTCCGAGCATGAAGCCCAGCGCAGGCAGCTTGAACCCGATTCCCTTTCCGTCATAGACACAAGTGTTCATCCCTGTGCCCAGTATCGCCGCGAAGCCCGGCTTGTCACCGAGCAGCGCACGACAGGCACCGAGTGTGTCCGAGGTGGCGTGTATGTTCTCGGGCAGAGTCTCGCAGAACACTCCGGCGAGCATCTTCCGCGTCGGTTCCTCCTGCACCGGGGTCACCCCAGCACCGTAGAACCATATCTCGCTGACCTGACCATAGGGAAAGTCCTCCGGGAAGGACGCGACTATATCCTTTGCGATCTCCTCGAAGGACATGAAGCTAGGATTATAACCCGAGGTCTCGAAGGTCTTTGTCGAGGTCCCGTCCAACACCGCCCAGATTGTCTTTGTCGATCCGCTGTCTGCTATCAGTTTCATGTCACAAATATACACAAAAGGCGGCGACCCCAAAGCGCCGGCAGCTCCTTAATACACAAAAAGTGCCGCTTCCGGTGCGGGAGGAAAAGGCTGGCCCGCAAAGGTCAGCCTCATAGTTGTTGCCTAAATATTAACTTGTCTGAAGAATAGTTTACTCTGACTTATAGCCGTTATGGAAAGGATTGCGATAAAAGAACATCCATAACTTACGGTCAGCATCTATTTCAACGTCGTAGCCATCAGAGAAATTACGCAAAGCAGATCTCAATTGATATGGATTATAGGACATTGACTCCAAACTAAAATCATAACACTCGCGCGTACTTCTCATCTCTATTGACAGACAAGGATAATCACGTAACGAGGATTCGGTATGTTTCATGGATAAACTAACACGCCTTATCTCTCTCCAGTCGACATCAATGTTATAGTAGCTCCTGATCTTTATTC
>NZ_JBAEER010000082.1:0-3562 GCF_056207615.1 Candidatus Cryptobacteroides sp.
CACTGGCGCTACGAGAACAACGTGTTCAAGTCTGCTCCTCAGTGGGCACAGGACAAGGGCTTCCGCGGCATGCCATGGGCACCTGACATCCAGTACATCAACGGCAAGTGGTACATCTACTACTCATACTCAGGCTTCGGCAAGAACAAGTCTGCCATCGGAGTCGCTACCAACAGGACCCTCAACCCGGAGTCTCCTGACTTCAAGTGGGAGGATCAGGGCATGATCGTGGAGTCTGTCCCTGGACGTGACGAGTGGAACGCCATCGACGCCAACGTGATGGTTGACGAGGACGGAACAGGATGGCTCGTATTCGGTTCATTCTGGCGCGGAATCAAGATGTGCAAGCTCAACGAGGACTACACCAGGCTCGCAGACCCAGAGGAGTGGTATCCAGTGTCAAGGCGTCCTGAGGGCACCGCACCTGAGACCGTATCTACCGACACCGCAGTGAGCCCAGACCCTAGAGGTCTCGACTTCGACGCAGGTAACGGCGCAGTCGAGGCTCCGTTCCTCTTCAAGCATGACGGCAAGTACTATCTCTTCGTATCGTTCGACCTCTGCTGCCGTGGCGAGAAGAGTACCTACAACGTTGTCGTAGGTCGCGCCGACAAGATCACCGGACCTTACTTTGACAAGGACGGCGTGAACATGATGAACAGCGGCGGAACCCTCGTTTGCGGTGGCAACGAGCAGTTCGCTGGTGCCGGCCATTGCGCAGTCGTGACCTTCGACGGCAAGGACTACATCTTCATGCACGGCTACGACAAGGACTACGACTACGACTCGAAGCTCCTCATCAGGGAGATCACCTGGTCTGCTGACGGCTGGCCTATCGTGAACCTCTAGAATTAACCCAAGAATCAGAATCATGGAAAGAAAGCTTCTCGTGACAGAAAGAACAGGTAAGACAAACAGATCATGAACATCAGAAGATTTATACTCGCACTGATGCTGGTATGCAGCTTCGCGTCACTCGACGCGAAGCCCCAGCTCAGGAAGAAGATAGTGGACGAAGGCGGCAGCGGTCCTTACAAGGCCGAGGCACGCGAGGAGAAGACCTTCGCGGACGCAGTAGTCTACAAGCCAATCGACCTCAAGGCAGCCGCAGCTGACTCCAAGCTCCCTGTACTCGTATTCGCAAACGGCGGATGCAACGACACGTCCCTCCCTCATGAAAGGATGCTCACCGAGGTGGCTTCGAGAGGCTACATCGTGATTGCGCTCGGAAGCATGCAGTTCGACATCAACGATCGTCCGCTCAAGAAATCACCTAACGAGCAGATGGCAGCTGCGATGGATTGGATCATCGCCCAGAACGCCCTCAAGAAGAGCGAATACTACGGTTGCGTGGCTACCGACAGGATCTCTGTCGCAGGACAGTCCTGCGGTGGCGCACAGGCTCTGTTCAACTCTACCGACCCTAGGGTAAAGACCACCGTCATGGTGAACTCAGGAATGGGTGATTTCGAGATGTCTGGTGCTAGCGCAGAGCTCCTCGACCAGCTCCATGCCCCTATCCTCTATATGGAAGGCGGCGAGAGCGACGTGGCCTATGCCAACGGAGTGAAGGACTACGCCAAGATCAACAACGTGTTCGCAGCATTCGCAAACCACCTCACCGCAGGTCATGTCGGTGACTTCGGCGACATCTACGGAGGAAGCTTCGCACAGATGCTCACTGCATGGCTCGACTGGCAGCTCAAGGGCGACAAGGAGCAGGCAAAGGTATTCACCGAGAGCAAGCTCGACAAGTACCCGGGATGGACCACCAAGGCAAAGGATCCGAACACAGGCTGGAGCAATGTGCCATTCTACACCATGGAGGTGCACACCTACAACGAGAGGGGCAACAACATCTTCGGTAGGCTCTACATACCTAACGACGGCGCCGCAAAGAAGCCTCTCGCCATCATGGCGCACGGTTTCAACTCCTCTTACCATGAGGTCGAGGCCTATGCTGAGACCCTTGCGCAGGAGGGTGTCGCAAGCTACATCTTCGATTTCGCAGGTGGCGCGGTGACCAGCCGCAGCGAGGGAAATTCTATCGACATGTCCGTATTCACCGAGGCTGACGACATCGCTTCGATCGTAGGCGCCGCAAAGGAATGGCATTTCATCGATTCCGACAGGATGACCCTCATGGGATGCAGCCAGGGCGGTCTCGTAGCTGCCATCGCATCTGCGCAGATGCCTGACGCATTCAAGTCCGTCGTGCTCGTATATCCTGCATTCTCGATTGCGGAGCATGCTGTGACCCTCCATCCGAAGGAGGCCATCACTTCCGAGACCGGCGTCCCTGTGATGGGTCTTCCTCTCTCTCATGTATATTATGACAAGCTCATCGGCTACGACGTGTTCAAGGACATGCCTAAGTACAAGGGCGAGGTCATGATAGTATACGGAGACAAGGACCCTATCGCCGCTGGAGACTATATCCAGCGCGCAGAGAAGGCATACGGCGGATGCGAGATCAACGTGGTTCCTGACGGCGCTCACGGCTTCCCTGAGTCACACACCCATGTGCTCGCAAACAAGCACATCGTGGACTTCATCACCCGCACCTTGAAATAGAGCGCGGACAATCGTAACAGACTGACTAACAGTACTGACAAAGAAGGACGGCTCCCTCGGAAGAGGGAGCCGTCCTAGCGTTTATTCGTTGAGATTCAGGCGCTTACGAATTCTGATAGGCAGACGCCGAGTCTCACTTTAGAAGAGTGGTCTTCCGTAGTCTCCGTAGAGTGAGAGTACATTCTCGTCGTTTACCCTGATGCGGCACTCGTCGTCGAAGATCATGGTAGCCTGATGGTCAGTGGTGAACGGCTCCCAGGTAGGAAGTCCTGCAGTGTTAGGATCACCGGTCTTGATGAATGAGATCCAGTATGAGCTCATGATATTCTCGAGCACATGTGCGTCAGGAGTGTTACCGGTCATCTCTGGCTGGAGCATCACGTTGTTGAACATGAATGGAAGCTCCATTCCGTGTGAAGCTGCGAGATAGTTGGTCTTAGGCTGCCATGTGAAGAGGTATGAGAATACCTTCGCTCCGCCCTGCTCGCTCTTGAGGCATGACTGCTTGATAGCGCCTGGAGTGAACGACAGGTCGATTGCGAGCATCTCCCTAGGGGTCTTGTCTGGATATACCTTCTTGAAGGTCTCGATGAAGCTGTCGGTGCGGTCACCGAACTTAGCCTTGAGCTCTACGAGAGCCTCGTCCATGCTGATTGGAGGATTCTCGAATGAGAACTCGTTGAAGTCGGTACCGATGATCACAGGGATGTCCTTGCTGATCTCAGGAGCGTCAGGAGAGAAAGGATGCCTTGGGAGGATGTTTCCGTCCACTACTGGAGAACCGATGAGGCGAAGGCCTGACATAGGGCTTCTGCCCTCAGTGGTGACGCTTGAGTAGATCTGGAGGAGCTCCTCATAGGTATAGTCGTTAACCTTTGAAGGGTTTGCTGCAGTTACGCCGAGAGCCTTTGCGAAAGCGAGGCCGACAGGCTGGGTAGTCTCAGGAAGCGCATGAGTGAGGGTCGAGCCGCTCTGGATGATGGCCTTG
>NZ_JBAEER010000083.1:0-12346 GCF_056207615.1 Candidatus Cryptobacteroides sp.
GTCGTCGCTGAGATTGTCATAGACATTGAGTCCCTTCAAGGACGCCGCAAGCAGCTGTCCGTCCGAAGTGAGTGCAAGTCCGGTTATGAAGTTCTGTGAAAGCGAGCGTGGGTCCGAAGGGGAGTGGAGATAGAGCTTCCAATTGCCGGAACTCAGGTTGTATCGATACAGGCCGTCGTTCGATGATATCCAGAGTTCGTTGTCCTTCTTCAGGTAATCCGAGATGTATGCGTCTTCCCTTATGCTGAAATTTCCCAGCACGGCTGTGGTCGAAAATCCACCTGCCCTGTCTGCACTAACCTTATATAAATGTCCGGCCAGGTCCACCCAGATGCTGCCATCTCCGTCCACATCCTCGAACACTATGTTCTGAGGACTGAGTCTAGGGTCTTCGCAAGAAATGATTTCGGCAATCTCACCCCGGTGGTCAAAGCTTACCCTGAGAATGGTCGTGCCGCAGTTGAGCCAGAGGCAACCCTTCGTGTCTATCGTGAGGAAAGAACAGAAATCATATTGGTGTCTCGTGAGCTCGTTCTCCGGAAGTTCGATGGCCTTGAGCGTATTCAGATCGATGACGCTGAAACCGCCTTCCGTGCACACCCAGAGGCGATGGAAGGCGTCCTCTGCCACGTTTCTTACGAAGTTGTTGCTTATCTTTGTCTCGGAATTGGTGGAGAACACGATCATCTCATATCCGTCGTATCTGCATAGTCCTCCTCCCGAGGTTGCAATCCACATGAATCCGAAACTGTCCTGGAACACATCGTCCACGAAGTCGTTCGGCAGATTGTCGCTAACGTCAGTGAAGCGGGCCAGGCGGGTCGACGCAATGTCTGAGGCGGCATGCGTCTGGGCTCCCTGCAATCCGACGAGGAGCAAGAATAGCACTGTAATTATGTATAATTTTCCACCTCTGACCATTATTTGTCCACTTTCGTTTTAACAAACATAGTTAAATTTGCCAAAATTGAAAAATCAAACCACATATCAAATGAATTTCAGAAATCTTCTTACATCAGTTCTTGCGCTCTCAGCGGCAACTGCAATGAGCGCACAGACAAATGACTTTGACATCAATGTCAAGAAGGTCGGTGCTCCTATCCAGGACACCATGTACGGTATCTTCTTCGAGGATATCAACTACGCAGCAGACGGCGGTCTCTATGCCGAGCTCGTCAAGAACCGCTCATTCGAATTTCCTAATGATGCTCTTCAGGGATGGAAAGCCTTCGGTAAGGTGGAAGTACGCAATGACGGTCCATTCGAGCGCTGTCCACATTATGTGCGTCTCAGCGATCCCGGCCACCTTCATAAGCATACCGGACTCGAGAACGAAGGTTTCTTCGGAATCGGCGTGAAGAAGGGTGAGGACTACAGATTCTCTGTATGGGCCCGTTCAGACAAGCAGGTGACCATCCGCGTCGAGCTCGTCAACACTGCTTCCATGGGTGAGATCCATGAGTTCGGAAAGAATACCATAACCATCGACTCAAGGGATTGGAAGAAGTACCAGGTCATCATCACGCCTTCCGAGACCATGGAGAAGTCACATCTTCGTGTATTCATGGAGACCCGTGAAGCATGGGTTGACCTCGAGCACGTATCTCTCTTCCCAGTCGACACCTGGATGGGTCATGAGAACGGTATGCGCAAGGACCTTGCACAGGCCCTCGCAGACCTTAAGCCGGGCATATTCCGTTTCCCGGGCGGATGTATCGTGGAAGGTACAGACCTTGAGACCCGCTATAACTGGAAGAACAGCGTCGGTCCGGTCGAGAACCGTCCTATCAACGAAAACCGTTGGGAATATACCTTCCCTTACCGACTCTATCCTGACTATTTCCAGAGCTACGGACTCGGCTTCTATGAGTTCTTCCTCCTCAGTGAGGAAATCGGTTCGGAGCCTCTTCCTATCATCAGCGTCGGTCTTGCATGCCAGTTCCAGAACGATGACATTCACGCGCATGTGCCGGTAGAAGAACTCCAGCCATACATTGACGACGCTCTCGACCTCATCGAGTTCGCAAACGGCAGCGTCGACACAAAGTGGGGTGCTCTCCGCGCAGAGATGGGCCATCCTGCCCCATTCAACCTCAAGTACCTGGGTATCGGTAACGAGCAGTGGGACGAACTCTATCCTGATCACCTCAAGCCATTCCTCGACCAGATGCGTGCAAAGCATCCTGAGATCAAGATCGTCGGCTCGTCAGGTCCGGACTCTGAGGGCGCGCAGTTCGACTACCTTTGGCCTCAGATGAAAGAACTCAAGGCAGACCTCGTAGACGAGCATTTCTACCGTCCATACAACTGGTTCCTCTCACAGGGTAACCGTTACGACAACTACGACCGCAAGGGTCCAAAGGTATTCGCAGGTGAGTATGCTTGCCACGCAACCGGCATGAAGTGGAACCACTACAAGGCTTCCATCCTCGAGGCAGCGTTCATGACCGGTCTCGAGCGCAACGCCGACATCGTCCACATGGCTACCTATGCACCTCTCTTCGCACATGTAGAAGGATGGCAGTGGCGTCCAGACCTCATCTGGTTCGACAACCTCAACTCGTTCCGCACCGTAAGCTGGCATGTACAGCAGCTCTATGGCCAGTACAAGGGCCAGAACGTACTTACCCTCAGCATGAACGGTAAGCCTGTTGCAGGCAACGATGATCAGAACGGTCTCTTCGCAAGCTCAGTACAGGACGGCAACCTTATCTATGTAAAGGTAGCCAACACCTCTGACAAGGCTCAGGACGTTACCTTCAACTTCACCGGCCTCAAGAAGAAGGACATCGTGAAGGCAGTGAAGCGTATCGACCTCAACAGCGACAAGATCTACGAGGACAACTCTATCGAGGCTCCTACCAACATCGTCCCTACCGAGGCTGGATTCGCAGGCGAGGGCCAGTCTCTCAAGGCTAGCGTCGCTCCTCTCAGCTTCTCAATCTTCGTGATCGAGAAATAAGCTTGACCCATAATTCGGCGTTTCGTCGAAGGAATAAGGCAGTTCGTCTAAAAACAGGACGGACTGCCTTTCTTCTGTCATAGTTTTGCGTCAGAAACAAACGGAAAAACAAAAAAACGCAATATCATGAAGAAGAACATCATCCTCTCAATCGCTCTGACAATCCTCAGCTCAGCAGCATTCGCAAAGAACGTCAACGTTACCGGTTCGGTACAGGACTCTGAAAGCCACGAGGCAGAAAGCTTCGCAGTCGTACAGTTCCTCGACTCTGACAACCAGATCGTGGCTTATACCATGACTGACGAGAACGGAATGTTCAGCCAGTCTCTTCCCGACGGTTGTGACTACACCCTCTACTTCAGCAATCTCGGTAGGAAGGATGTCCGCATGCCTTTCTCTCTCAGCGACGAGAATGACTACGATTTCGGTACGATCGCCGTCGAGTATGACGCAGAGGCACTCAATGCAGCAACCATCACTGCACAGGAGAATCTCGTTGACATGGGTGTCGACAAGATGACCTACAAGGTGTCTGAGGATGTGGATTCGCAGACCAGCACCGTCCTCGACATGCTCCGCAAGGTCCCTATGGTAACAGTGGACGGTCAGGACAAGATCACCGTGAACGGAAGCTCGAACTTCCAGGTGCTCGTGGACGGAAAGCCTAACCAGATGCTCTCAAGCAACCCTTCTGAGATCTTCAAGGTCATGCCTGCAAGCTCAGTGAAGAACATCGAGGTCATCACCAACCCGGGAGTGAAGTATGATGCAGAAGGTGTCGGTGGAGTCCTCAACATCACCACCAACAGCGAGGTCACCGGCGGTGCTAACATCGCAGACGGCCAGTATGGTACCGTACGTGTACAGGGCGGAAGCCGCGGATTCGGCGGCAGCGTGTTCTACAGTGCGCAGAAGGGTAAGCTCTCGGCCAGCGTGAACGCAAGTGCGAACATGAACTACAGCCCGGGCGCAGTCACCGACGAGGAGCGCATCCAGGAAGTGGAGGGCGGCGAGAACATCACCCGCAACCACAGCGAGAGCGAGATGAAGACCCCTATGGCAATGGTCGACCTCAGCCTCGGATATGAAATCGACGACCAGAACTCGATCTCCGTGACCGCAGGATACATGCACTTCGGCAACAGCAGCGAGGGAATCAACACCATGGACATGGTACTCGCAGACGGCACCGAACTCGGATATGAGGGTAACTCGCAGATGAAGAACGACCGCAACTCGATCAGCGCAAGCGCAGACTATGTACATACATGGGAAGATGAGCCAGCACGCAGCCTCGTGGTATCATACCAGTTCAGCGCTGCTCCTACCGTGAACAACAACAGCAACAGCTATGGCGGTGCAGTGGTACCCGGCTTCGACCTCACCGACAGGAAGACCGTAGGTGGCAACAATTCAGTGAACCACATCGGCCAGGTGGATTTCAGCAGCCCTCTCGGACTCAGCAGCACCATCAACACCGGTATCAAGCTCCAGTACAGAAGCAACAGCTCACAGCAGACCAACTACCTCTGGGACGGCAACGGCTTCGTCGAGACCGCACTCGGCAGCGTTGACTACCACTTCAGGAACACCATCGGCGCAGCATATCTCGAGTATGACGGCCACTTCGGATCATTCGGCGTGAAGAGCGGACTCAGGTACGAGTACACCTGGCAGAACGTGGAATACCTCGAGGGCAACGGTGAGGACTTCCGTCTCAATTATGGCAACCTCGTCCCAAGCGCAAGCCTCCAGTGGAACATCAACAAGAGCCAGAACATCGGCCTCTCCTACAACATGAGAATCAGCCGCCCTGGTATCACTTACCTCAATCCATACGTAGACATCACCAATCCGTTCTCTATCAGCTACGGTAACACCGACCTCAAGACCGAGCTCACCCACAACGTAAGCCTCGTGTACAATATCTACACTCCTAAGTTCATGATGAACAACACCCTCCGCTACAGCCTCGCCGACAACGGCATCGCACAGTACAGCTTCTATGACGCGAACAGTGTGCTGAACACCACCTACGGCAACATCGTAAGGAACCAGAGCATCGGTCTCAGCTCATTCATGATGATCACTCCAGGCTCGAAGACCAGAATCATCATCAACGGTGGAGTAAGCTACAGCGACATGAGCTCAGAGCTCCTCAGCCAGGCTAACTCAGGATGGTCATACAACGTGATGCTCGGCCTCCAGCAGACCCTTCCTTGGGATCTCCGCCTCAGCGCCAACCTGATCACCACCGGTTCATCAGTCAGCCTCCAGGGACGTTCGAACGGTATCTCGCTTGCAACTGCAGGCCTCACCAAGTCCTTCCTTGACGACAAGCTCAGCGTTAGCATCAACGGAACCTGCGGACTTACCAACTTCAACAACCTCGTGATCAAGAACAGCGTCGCAGGTGACGGCTTCAAGAGCGAGAGCCTCGCGAAGATTCCTATGAGCCAGATCTCTGTCAGCCTCAGCTACTCATTCGGAAAGCAGACCACGTCGATGAAGAGAAAGCCATCGAGAAGGGCATCAGAGGACAGCGAGCTCAACACTCAGAGCTTCTCAGAAAGCATGGGTTCTATCATGAATAACTATTAATTGTTATATTTGTCTGCGACAAAGATAACGATCAATGAAGAAACCTGATTTGAACCAACCGATAAGGATAGTGATGATCATCATTTGGATAGTGATGATCATCACTCCTGTGTTGTCCTCAGTACCCGTTGCAAGGGACTGGAGCACCGTCCTGAACGCCTTCAAGGCCTCGCTTCACACGACTGGACCGGCCTGTGTGCTCTTCTTCCTGAACTATCTTCTGCTGATACCGAGGCTCTTCTTCGGTGACGGCAAGAAGAAGGCCATCTTCTACGCGGTCAACATCGCTATTATCGCCCTTATCGTGTCCAGGTCCATCCCGAGGCCTCAGATGCCTCCTATCCCGGACGAGGTCATCAGCCATATCCCGCGCAGAGTGATCTGGGGAATGAGGTTCTTCAGGATCTTCACTGCCACCTGCATGAACGTGTTCATCGTGGTGATCGCTATCGGACTTAGGAGCTTCATACGCTCGAACGACCTCATCATGAAATACGAGCAGGAGCGCAGGAACGCTGCAGAGGCTGAGCTTTCGTGGCTCAAGAACCAGCTCAACCCGCATTTCCTTTTCAACACCCTCAACAATATCTCGTCCCTCACCCAGATCGACGCAGAGAAGGCTCAGGACAGCATAGGTCAGCTCAGCGACCTTCTTCGCTATGCCCTCTACGACAGCGAGAACGAGACCGTCCCTGTGGAAGGGGAGATAGAGTTCATGCAGAACTATGTTAACCTGATGAAGCTCCGCTGCAACGAGCTTACCACCGTCGAATGCACCCTCGACGGAGTGCGCGGTGACGTCAGGATCGCCCCGCTGTTGTTCATCTCGCTGATCGAAAATGCCTTCAAGCACGGAGTGAACGCCAGGAAGGAGTCCTTCGTCAGGATAGATATGCACCAGGATGGGGAAGACCTCGTGTTCTGCTGTGAGAACTCGCTTTTCCCCAAGCAGGAGAGCGATCACATCGGTTCCGGCATCGGTCTGGAGAATATGAAGCGTCGCCTCGACATCATCTATCCGGGTTCATACGAATACGTCTGCGGTCCGCAGGACGGAATGTACAAGTCCATGGTAAGACTCAAGTCAATAGTCAAATGAGAGAAATAAGGTGCATAGTCGTAGATGACGAGCCGCTCGCAGTGAAGATGCTGGAGAATTTCATCTCCAAGACTCCGGGGCTGGTTCTGGAATCCTCGTTCACGGATTCGGTTCAGGCTCTCTCCGCGTTGACCGAGCTTCGTCCAGACCTCGTGTTCCTCGACATCCAGATGCCGGACCTGAACGGACTCGAACTCTCTAGGATGGTCCCGGACTGCACCAGGATCATCTTCACCACAGCTTTCAAGCAGTACGCATTCGACAGTTATGAGGTGTCTGCGCTGGACTTCCTTCTCAAGCCGATACGATACCAGAAGTTCCTGGAGGCGATAGGGAAGGCCCGCCAGTGGTTCGATCTCAAGGATGCTGCAGAGAATGCGCCCGCACAGAGCGCTGCCCCTGCGCAGAACCAGCAGGATAAGGAATTCATCTTCCTCAAGGCCGACAAGACTCTCCACAAAGTGCCTCTCTCGGACATCATCTATGTCCTCGGCATGCGTGACTACGTGATGGTCTACATCACCGGCAGGAAGTCTCCGCTCGTGACCCATTCGACGATGAAGGGTATGGAGGAGATGCTGCCATCGCCCCGTTTCATGCGCGTACACAAGTCCTACATCGTCGCGATGGACAAGATCGATGCGGTGTATACGGGCAACGACATCCATGTCGGAGGCGAACTCATCCATGTCTCGGACGCGTATAAGGACGCATTCGAGAAGTATGTCAAGGACAGACTGCTCTAAACCGGCTTTTTTTCGTAACTTCGCGGTACAGTAAAGTTAATGCTGACCATGAAGACAATCAAAATGATATTCGCTGCGGCAGCCATGCTCGCTGCGGCGTCACTTTATGCGCAGACCGCGCAGAACAAGGACAGGGTCCTCACTCTCGAGGACATCTATGTCAACAGGACCTTCACCCAGACCTCGGGCGCTCCTTCCATCAGGTGGAGCACAGGCAGTTCGTATGATTCATACGAGCGCAGTCTCATCATCCCATCTGCATCTGAAAGGGCAGCGGCAGTTGATGACAACCAGCCGAGCGCAGTATCCGGAGGTGCATCTGCCAATGGTGCGATCATGGGTATGGACATAGTCTCTACCGACATCAAGACAGGAAAGAAGACTGTCATGGTCCACGCAGCTCAACTCATTCCTGCTGGAGCCAAGGAGCCTCTCCGCGTCGAGAGCTACACCTGGTCTGCAGACCGTTCGAAGCTTCTTATCTTCACCAACTCGCGCAGGGTATGGCGTCAGAACACCCGTGGTGACTACTGGGTGCTCAACCTCGCTACCAATGAGCTCAAGCAGCTCGGAAAGGGCCTTGACGAGTCTCGTCTGATGTTCGCCAAGATTTCTCCTGACGGCCAGAAGGCTGCCTATGTATATTATAATAATGTGTACGTCGAGGACCTCGCTACCGGAACTCGCAAGGCTCTCACCAGCGACGGCGACGACGTGATCGTGAACGGTACCTTCGACTGGGTATACGAGGAGGAACTCAGCTGCCGTGACGGCTTCCGCTGGAGCCCTGACAGCAAGAGGATCGCGTTCTGGCGCTCAGACACAGAGGGCACAGGCGTGTTCAACATCATCAACAACATCGACTCAGTCTACTCGTTCAACGTGCCTTTCCCTTATCCTAAGGCAGGAACTACTAACAGTGCGGTCAAGGTCGGAGTCGTGGAGATTGCTGACGGCGCTACCCGTTGGTTCGATCTCCCGGGTGACCCTCGCCAGAACTACATCGCCCGCATGGACTTCGTTCCGGATTCAGGCAGCGGCATCGTCATGATCCAGCAGCTCAACCGTCTCCAGAACACCAATACTGTATGGTACGGTGACGCCGTTACCATGAGTCTCGAGAACTTCCTCACCGACCACGATGACGCATTCCTCGATATCCACGACAATATCGTCTGGATGGACAAGAACCGCGCATTCACCTGGACCAGCGAGAAGGACGGCTGGCTCCACCTCTACAAGATGGCTCGCGACGGCAAGAGCGAGGTGCTCATCACCAAGGGCGACTTCGACGTGATGAACATCCTCCGCATCGATGTGAAGGGCGGATATGTATACTACATGGCATCTCCATACAATGCAACCGAGTCATACCTCTATCGCAGCCGTCTCGACGGCAAGGGCAAGGACGAGCGCGTGACTCCGGAAGGCCTCGTGGGAACCCACAGATATTCAATCTCCGAGGACTGCAAATACGCCGTGCACAGCTTCAGCAACGCATGGACTCCTACCCAGGCCGAGCTCATCACCCTTCCTGACCACAAGACCGTTCAGGTATACGCTGACGGTGCGAACGTCAAGGCTGAATTCGATTCATGGGGCTTCAACTATCGCGAGTACTTCAAGGTCGACATCGGTGGCGACTTCGAACTCGACGCATGGATGCTCAAACCGCGCAACTTCGATCCGAACAAGAAATATCCGGTCATCTTCAACGTATACGGCGAGCCTGCATCCTCGACCGTCCAGAACAGCTGGAGCTCAGATCTCTACAACAGGGTTCTCAACGAGAACGGCTACATCGTGATGAGCGTCGATCCTCGCGGTACCCACAATTACCGTGGTCGCGAGTGGCGCAAGTCCATCTACGGAAAGGTAGGTGATATCGCCATCGAGGACCATGCAAAGGCTGTCGCAAAGATCATCGAGATGTTCTCCTTCGTCGACGCTGACCGTATCGGCGTATGGGGATGGAGCGGTGGTGGCTCTTCTACCGCGCACCTCATGTTCAAGCATCCAGAGCTCTATAATACCGGTATCGCAGTGGCTGGCGTATATTCTCAGTATCTCTACGATACCATCTATCAGGAGAGGTATCAGGGACTCCCTCAGACCAATCCTGAGGGCTACTACAAGGGTTCACCTATCAACTACGCTTCAGGTCTTAAGGGCAACCTCTTCCTCATCCATGGAACCGGTGACGACAATGTCCACTACCAGAGCTGTGAGATGCTCGTGAACGAGCTCGTAAAGCAGAACAAGATGTTCTCGATGATGGCATATCCAATGCGTACTCACGGAATCTCTGAGCGAGAGAATACCACTTACCATCTCTACCAGACAATGCTCCGTTACTGGATCGAGCATCTTTAATAACATAGAAGAGGCTGACCAAAAAGGTCAGCCTCTATTGTCTCGTATACTATTTGTAACAAAACCGTTATAAGTACCTATGTGGTTTAGAAAATTTCTAAACTAAAGAGATGTTTATTTCTTTGACAATTAAGCATTTAACAAACAATAGTTGCAATTGTTGAAAACTTTTATCGCGAGAACTCTTGCAATATTTAAATATGCATCCCGGACAGCCGCAACGGAAGCGGGCTGTCATCGTCGGGTACTCTTGATTATGACTACAACTATGACTATCTTTGGAGACTGACGGAGGCGAGCCTCCCCGGCAGCAAGAGCTGGGCCGAGAAGGGTATCACCTACGACAGGAACGGTAACCTGAGATCATTGACAAGGCATGGCGGTTCAGGAAGCGTCCTCGAGAGGAACGACTACTATCCTTTCGGAGAGCGTCACTCGGACAGCTCGATGGCGACGGTGAACAGCAACAGGTGGCGGTTCGCGGGGAAGGAGATTCAGCCTCTGGGAGGTACCGGGTGGCTTGACTTCGGCGCAAGGCAGTACGACAGCTTCCTTGGAAGATGGACTACGGTGGATCCTATCGCGGAGAAGTATCCGGGGATCAGTCCTTACTCCTACTGTGCGGGGAATCCGATCAACTTCGTGGATCCGGATGGGCAAGAAAAGATTCACTTATTGAGAGTCTCTGAGACAAATACTAAGTCCGATAATGATAAGATTAAAGGCTTCATTGTGAATTATCCTGATAAAGATTATTTAATTCAGATTTGGGCTCATGGTGAGCCTAGAGGTTTTTCGACTGAAGATGGTAATTCAGTTACGAAAAAAGATGCTAAAGAGACGTTTTTGGATTTCCTTAATCAAAATAGCACAACGTGGGTAGATAAATCATTAACGAATGAGATTACTATGGTAGTGTTACATTCTTGTGAGACTGGAAAAGGAGAGGGTTCAATTGCAGCCGTGATTTCGAAAATTTTTAATAACGTTGTCGTTGCTCCGAGTGACAAATTATATGTGGATGGAATAGAGCGAAATGGGGAGAAAGGCGACGGAATGTGGAATTTTTTCTACGAAGGCGAACTTCTTTATCAGTCTCGAGTTGCTCCTGATGTGTTTTTTAGACATTTTTCGTCTACGGAAGATGTTGTTGATTTTATTAATAGATACTCTAATACGGAAAATAGATATGACTAGAACAAAAACAACGATTTGGATTTTTTGCTTGTTGTTTATCATAGTGAATCCAAATATCTACGCTCAAGGACAAACTGCGTCTCCTATGACAAGTTTGCCTGATGCTAAAGTGTTGCAGGAACGTATATTGAACGCAGGGACAGATGCAGACGAGGCTTTGGTAGAATATGACTTTTGGTATGGCGATAAGAATGAAGATGTACTATACTATGCATTATATCTAGCGAATAAGACAAATTCTTCAGATGCTCACTGGATTATCTACAGTTGTTTTTATTACATTGAAAAGGAGACTCAAAAGCTGAGTGCTGAAGATGAGAAGTTTGCGCTTGAACACTTATGTATGAGCCTAAGAATGGGAAATAAGCATGCTCGGAGTATTATAAAATCCATGTATCTTGATCAGGACTATAGGAGATACGATTATTGTGATTCCCTTTGTCGGGACTATGATTATTTCCCGTATAGAAGAGTGTATGATTCTGACGAACCGTAAACATATGTCTTTCAGGGCTATAAGTTTATTCGTTTAAGACAAACTGCTATATTGATAGAGCGCGATGATAATCATAAACATCGCGCTCTTTTTGAGTATTTGACAGCATTTGAACCATACGGTCCAGGGCTGGCTGAAGGAGATATCTGCCCTGGACTCGAGCCGCGACACCCTCTTCAGGGATACGATGAGGTACTGGGATAATCCGGAGTTGCAGGCGCAGCAGGCATTCGGCTCCAGACGCCTGTGGCCGCCCATGGCCTCATGAATGGGAGGGGCCCAGCGTCAGCTGGGAGGGATGAGCGAAGCGAAGGCAGGCGGAGCCGAATGCCTGTGCGCTGCGCCAGTAAATAATAAAAAGCCGACCCAGTAGGATCGGCTTTCTTATGTCAATGAATTAACTATGCCAGGCAGGCGTCGAGGGCGGCTGTGATAGCCTCCTTGTCGAGATGCTGTCCGATGAATACGAGCTTCTGCATGCGATCTCCGAAGAACGGATCCCAGTTCGCTTTGAGACTTGGCTCCATGACCATCATCTGCTCGAGTTCCTCCTTCGGCATGCATGCATACCACTTTCCGGCTCCGCGCAGAGACATCTGCTTGCCGGCCTGCTCGAACACGAAGCACTCGTCGTACTGGTCGCTGAAGTAGCAGATACCCTTGGTGCGGATGATGCCCTTTGGCCAGTGCTTGGCAACGAAATTGTCGAACTTGTTGATGTCGATCGGTCTCCTCTGGTAGTATACGAAGGTTCCGATTCCGTATTCGTCCGCCTCACCTTCGCCATCGTGATGATGATGGTGGTGGTGATGGTGATGATGGTCGTGATCATGGTGATGATGATGACCGTGCTCATGCTCGTCGTCGTCATC
>NZ_JBAEER010000084.1:0-66206 GCF_056207615.1 Candidatus Cryptobacteroides sp.
ACCTGGAGCCGGTGAGGAAGGCGGTACCGTAACCTTCTGCGGCACCCCTGCCGAACTCGCCCTCTGCAAGTCCTCACGCACCGCCGAATATCTCCAGGACTAAGGCCGGAGGGGAAGGTATACCCAATCTGAGGGTCTGGCCAACCCACGGCCTGATAGAGTGGGAGGGGCCCGCAGGATACAAGTTATCGCGCAGCGATGACGCCGGAGACTGTGGGAAGGTCGACGAGGCACAAGGTGCCGAGGAGTCCCGAAGATGTGTCATACCATCCCCTCCGGCCGCGCTGCCCAGAAGAGCTTTCGAAGGTATAGCATTGACAGTCAAATAGATAGCAGACGGACGGCTCCCTCGAATGAGGGAACCGTCCGTATAGTATGTCGCTATGAATCAGAGCGTTACGACCTAGAAGTATCAGCAAGTTACTGTTACCGAAGCATCATAAAGTCGCAATGCAGAGGCTAGCCTCCGATGGCGGCAGTGATGCCGTGAGCCGCGAACTGATCTACGCAACGCTGAAGCACCTCCGCAGACGGAGTAGTGAGCTCATAGTGTTCAGGATTGTACTCTGTCCACATCCTCTCATGCTTACCCTTTCCGATGTCGTGGTAAGCGAGGAGATTGACCTCCTTCCTCTTCCATGAGGTAGAGGCAAGGAAGGCTGCGGAAGCCTCGATGTTGGCCTCGTCCGCATTCACCTCATTGATGAGCGGAATCCTGATGAAGAAGTCGCATCCCATGTCGGCGATCATCCTGATGTTCTCGAGTATGGTCTCGTTAGGTACGCCGGTCCAGAACTTATGCTTCTCGGAATCCATGTGCTTGAGGTCCACGAGGAAGAGCTCGCAGTTCTGCGCGACCTCCCTGACGATCTCCTTGCTTGCGAAGAGAGTCGTGTCCACGGTCCTGTGAAAACCCCTGCGACCAAGCTCCTTGAGAATCTCGACGCAGTATTCTGCCTGCATGAGAGGCTCACCACCGCAGAGGGTCACTCCACCGCCGCTGGTCTCCATCACTCCCCTTTCCTTCTCCACGACTGCCATGAGCTCGTCCATGTTCCAAACCTTTCCGGTCATCTCCATCGCGAGCGTAGGACACTCCTGAGCGCACTTGCCGCAGCAGATGCACTGGTTGGAAGTGGGAACGATGCCGTCAGCAGTTAGCTGGATGGCACCCACGGGGCAGGCCTCGACGCAGCTCTGACAGCCTATGCACTTGGTCTTCTTATAGGATTTCTGCATATCAAGCGACCAGCTCTCAGGGTTGTGACACCACACGCAGCGGAGTGGGCATCCCTTTAGAAAAATGGTGGTCCGGATTCCCGGACCATCATTCAGTGCAAAACGCTTGATATCGAATATCAGCTTGTTCATTCTTAGATCTCAGAATTCTCAGTTCTTGCGATGACCTCGTTCTGGAGCTGGCAAGACATATCGTTGAAATAGTCTGAGTAGCCGGCAACCCTGACAAGGAGATCCTTGTAGTTCTCAGGATTCTTCTGAGCCTCGAGGAGGGTCTCGCTGTCAACCACGTTGAACTGGATGTGGTGACCGCCAAGTCTGAAGTACTCACGGATGAGGAGACCGAGCTTAGCCACGTCCTGATCCCTTCTGAGAAGGTTAGGAAGGAACCTCACGTTGAGGAGGGTTCCACCACCCTTGGTCTGATCGAGCTTACCGAGTGACCTTACCACTGAGGTTGGACCGTGTGAGTCTGAACCGTGTGCAGGTGAGGTACCGTCGCTGATTGCGAAGTGTGCGAAACGTCCGTTAGGAGTTGCACCGCAGACTGAACCGAAGTAGTTGTGGCAGGTGGTAGAGAGCATGTTGAGCTGAGTCTTACCGCCACGGGTGTTAGGATGATCCTTGATTGCGACTACGAGGTCGTCGTATACCTTAACTGCGATGTCGTCAGCGTATGGATCGTCATTTCCGAAGAATGGAGTATGGTTGCGGATGTACAGACGCATCTTCTCCTCACCCTCGAAGTTCTTGTCGCAGGCTGCGATGATCTCGTCCATGGTGTACTTCTTCTCCTCGAAGACATGCTTCTTGATGGTAGTGAAGCAGTCGGTGATGGTGCCGAGACCGGTACACTGGATATAGGTAGTGTTGTAACGTGCACCGCCGCTGTAGTAGTCCCTACCCTTCGCGATACAGTCGTCGATGAAGAGGCTGAGGAAGGTTGCAGGAGCATAGAGAGAGAACATCCTCTCGATGTAGTTGTTGACGCCGAGCTTGAGGTTCACAAAGTAAACCATCTGCTTGTGCCATGCATCGTAGAGCTCCTCGTAAGACTTGAAGTTGCGTGGGTCACCAGTCTCAAGACCGATCTTCTTGCCGGTCTCAGGGTCGATACCATTGTGGAGAGTGATCTCGAGGATCTTAGGAGTGTTGAGATAACCGGTGAGAAGATATGCCTCCTTACCGAAAGCACCAACCTCGATACAGCCTGAGCAACCGCCCTCACGTGCGTCCTCGAGAGACTTGCCCTGGTTGACGAGCTCCTGGACGTAAGTGTCAGGGTTGAATACTGAAGGATAGCCGTGACCCTGACGGATCACCTTGATACCTGCGTGGAGGAACTCATCCGGAGTATTCTTTGCGATATGGATACTGAGACCTGGCTGGAGCTCGTGGAGCTCTTCCTGGATCTCGAGAGCCATGAATGAGATCTCGTTTGCGACAGCGTTGCCGTCACGGTCCACACCACCGATGTTGATGTTGGTGAAGTCGTTGTATGTACCTGACTCCTTTGCGGTGATACCGACCTTAGGAGGTGCTGGCTGATTGTTGAACTTGATCCAGAGGCAAGAGAGAAGCTCCTTTGCCTTATCGCGATCGAGTGTGCCGTTCTCTACACCCTTCTGGTAGAATGGGAAGAGATGCTGATCGATATGGCCAGGGTTCATTGAATCCCAACCGTTAAGCTCAGTTACGGTTCCGAGGTGAACGAACCAGTAGGTCTGGATAGCCTCCCAGTAGTCCCTAGGTGCATTTGCAGGTACCCAGTGGCAGACGTCGGCGATCTTCTCGAGCTCAGCCTTGCGCTGAGGGTCCTTCTCCTCTGCGGCCATCTTCTCAGCGAGCTCCGCATGGCGCTCTGCGAGGAGGATAGCTGCGTCGCATGAGATGTCCATAGCCTCGAGCTCCTGCTGCTTGTCGGTAGCCTCAGGGTCGTTGATATAGTCGAGTGCAGCGATTGCGTCGGCGATCTTCTTCTTGAGGTCGTTGAGACCCTGATGATACATCTTGCCGTCCATTGCGGTATGACCAGCCGCGCGCTGCTCCATGAACTCGGTGAACACACCTGCATGGTAAGCCTCTTCCCACTCCTTTGATACGTGGTTGAAGATTCTCTCGCGCTGGGTCTTGCCCTCCCAGTAAGGGATGACATCCTTTGCATATGTATCGATGTCCTCCTGAGAGATGAAGTAAGGCTGGAGGTCACGAGTATTGAGAACGTTAAGGTCCTCTACAGAGTGGCAGGTGAGCTCAGGGAAGGTAGGGACAGCCTTTGGCTTAGGTCCACGCTCGCCGACGATGAGTTCGTCCTTGCCGATGTAGATGGTTCTCTTCTTGCAGATCTCATAGAAGTTCTTCGCCCTGAGGATCGCAATTGGATATTTACCATAATTCTCCTTGTAGAACGCAGTCTCGATAAGAGCCCTCTCGATTGTGAGGGTAGCCGGAGTGTCAAGGCTCTCCTGATGGAGTCTCTTGATTCGATCATTCATTCCCCCTTCGTTCTGGGGGTACTTGATAGGAAAATTCATTTCTTTATATGAAATTTATTGTAGTTGATTAAAAGGTCTTGCCATTCTTCGCTGCAAGAACTTCCTCGATGGTCATCGGCTTCTTGATTGTGCCGAGGAGTCTAGGACCGTTCTCAGTGATTACATAGTCAAGCTCGTTTCTAAGGCCGGTGAAGTCCTTCCACTCCTCAACCTTGTCATAGTTGATGAACTCTGAGAACCTGTTCTCAGCGTGCCACATGTCGATGAGCTCTGGCATGAAATAGATACCTGGCTCCACAGTGAACACGAAACCTGGCTCGAGAGGACGAGCGAGGCGGAGAGACTTGAAACCGAACTGCTTGCTCTTCTGCATGCCGCCGGTGTAACCTACGTACTGCTCTCCGAGGTTCTCCATGTCGTGGACGTCGAGTGCCATCATGTGACCGAGACCGCATGGGAAGAAGAGGGCGTATGCGCCGCTCTCCGCTGCGTCAGCCGCGTTGCCCTTCATGAGGCCGAGGTCCTTCATTCCCTCAACGATCCTGGTTGCAGCGGCGATGTGCGCGTTGCGGAAAGGAACACCGATCTTGAGGGTGTCCACTGCTGCCTGGAAGCTGTCGAGGTGGATGTTATAGATAAGTTTCTGACGCTCTGAGAAATCGTCTCCAACGGGGAATGTAGACGAAAGGTCGCCGGAATAATGCTCTGCACTCTCCGCACCTGCGTCGACGAGGAAGAGGTCTCCGTCCTTTGCGGTGTGGATGAAACCATGGTTATGGAGTACATGTCCATGGGTGGTAGCGATGGTTGGGAAAGAGAGCGAAGTGCCCTCAGCCTCGTTCGCGATCTGGAGGATTGCTGCAGCAACCTCTGCCTCATGCATGCCTGGCTTGATCATACGATATGCAGCGAGGTGCATGCGGGTGCTGATGTCGACCGCCTTCTCGATCTCTGCGATCTCTTCAGCGGTCTTGTGGTTACGCATGTCGACCACAGCCTTGATAAGCTGTACGGAAGCCTTGGCCTTCTGCTCAGCAGGAGCGATTCCGAGAAGGTCGAGAAGCTGTACCTGGTGCTCGCCACGGTAAGGAGGGAGGAAATGGATCTCGCGTCCCTGAGCCTTAGCCTTTGCGAGGTAGGTACCAAGTTCGCACATAGGAAGGGTGTCACTGATACCCACGAGCGCACTCTTCTCCTTCACGGTCGGCTGGGTACCGGTCCATACGATGTCGTCGATGGTGAGATCGTTACCGAAGATGATCTCCTTGCCCTCGTCGAGGTCCATCACTGCTGCAAGTCCAGCATAGTCGAGTCCGAAGAAATAGAGGAAGGTACTGTCCTGACGGAAGTGATAGGTATTGTCCTCATAGTTCATTGCGCTCTCTCCGTTTCCGAGGAAGAGAAGCACGCCGCTGCCAAGCTCCTTCCTGAGGGCTGCCCTGCGGCTGATATATGTCTCTTTTGCGAACATGGTTATTTGGTGTAGTAGTCAATCATTCTTGAGATAGCCCTCTGGCAGACAGGACAGAAGCCAGGAGCGGTGTTGTTGAGCATGCGGCACTCCCTGTATGGACGCCAGCAGCCCTTTGCCATGTAGCCTGCACCCTCGAAGAGGCCCACTACGTTGTCGTACTCAGGCTCGTCAGGAGTAGGGAGCGGTGTACCCTCAGCAACCATGTCGGCCCACTTCGCTTCGAAGTTGGTCTGGTTGGTGATGTTTGGCTCCCAAGGCTCCACGCCTGCCGGATAGTAATCCTCATAAGCGACAGCAGAAGTGTAGTACTCGTCGCCGAGAGCTGCGAAGCTATGGCCGAACTCATGTACGAACACGATGTCCGAGAGCTCGTTGTCCGAGGTACCCATTGCATATGAGCCGTAGATACCGCCACCGCCGTACTTGGTCTCGTTGGCGATGATCATGATGGTATCGAAGTTGGCTCCGGATACGACGGAAGCAATCTTCTTGTGGTTCTGGATGGTGAGATACCTGTCCTCGTAGAAGGTGTCGAACATCGAATCCATCGCGGTGTTGCGCCACTGTCCCCAGTTAGGGATGTCGACGCCCTGATCCTTCGAGATGCTCTGCACGAGCCATACGTTGAAATCGTCGCGACGGCTCTTGTATGGTTCGAGGGAGAAGAGGTATTCCATCATCCTCCTGGCGTCCTGACGAAGCTTTGGCATCTGCTTCTCGGTGTAGCCCTCGCCGGCGAACACGAGGTCCACCTTGTGCGAAGACTCGCCCTTGTACTGGAGTGCCACTACATTGTAGTTGTTGTCAGGACCAGGGATGATATGGGTATCTTCAGGATCGATGTCGAACTCGAAGAACTTCTCGAGCATACCGGTGGCACGCACCCTCTGATAGAGTACGAAATGCACCTTCTGCTTAGGGAAAGGCATCCACACCGTCTGGTTGGCAGCCATCGACACCTCATCTGCCTGAGGAGTGGTACGCCATTCCTCGAAGAGTGTCGAGAAGCCCTTGGAGAAGACCAAGGTCTCCCCCACGAAGGCTTCGTAAAAATACTGGCCATAACCCGAGCGGTCGATCAGACTGTTTGGAGAACCTGACCAGCTTGCCTCCTTGTGGAGCTCCTCAAGGTAAGCATACTGTTCCGTACGGTTTCCTGCGAGAACGAGGTCAATTCGGAGACGCTCCTTCGCAAAATAGGTATCGTAGTCAGGATCGGCAGGGCTGAGGCTGCTGACTGTGCCGTCACCGACGACAGGAGCCTCTGCAACTTCCTGTCCGTTGTTCCTGTGGCAAGCTGCCACTGTCATGATCGCCACTACGGCGAGAATTATGTGCCTGAGTTTCATTCGGGTTCTGAATCCTGAAAAATTATTTCATGTAAGCGTAACGATAGTCGGTAGGGCTCACGAGAGTCTCCTTGATGCAACGAGGGAGGACCCAACGGATGAGGTTGTGCTCTCCACCTGCCTTATCGTTGGTACCAGATGCACGGCTACCGCCGAATGGCTGCATACCTACGACTGCACCGGTAGGACGGTCGTTGATGTAGAAGTTACCAGCAGCATAGCGGAGCTGGTCGGTGATCTTCTCTACTGCAAGACGATCCTTTCCGAATACTGAACCGGTAAGTCCGTATGGAGAAGTGGTGTCGCAGAGCTTGACGGTCTCCTCAACCTTGTCGTCATCGTAAGGATATACGGTGAGGACTGGGCCGAAGATCTCCTCTTCCATGGTCTTGAAGTGAGGGTCGCAAGTCTCGATAACGGTAGGCTGAACGAAGTAACCGACGCTCTTGTCACGGCCACCGCCGATGACGATCTTCGCGTCAGCTGAAGACTCAGCATACTTGAGATAGCTGTCGATGTTGTCCCAAGAAGCCTCGTCGATTACAGCGTTGATGAAGTTGCTTGCATCCTTTACGTCACCCATCTTGACCTCAGCTGCGAACTGCTGCATCTTCTCGAGGACTGCAGGCCAGAGGCTCTTAGGAATGTACATACGAGAAGCTGCAGAGCACTTCTGGCCCTGGAACTCGAATGCACCGGTGAAAGCTGCATGAGCGACAGCAGCAACGTCTGCTGAAGGATGTACGAAGATGAAGTCCTTACCGCCGGTCTCACCTACGAGACGAGGGTAGCTGACATACTTGTCGATGTTTGCGCCCACTGACTTCCAGAGGCTCTGGAAGGTACCGGTAGAACCGGTGAAGTGGATACCTGCGAGGTGCTTGCTCTCGCAGCAGATCCTACCGATGAGAGAGCCCTTGCCAGGGACGAAGTTGATGACACCTGCAGGAACGCCAGCCTCCTCATAGAGCTTCATGAGGTAGTAGTTTGAGAGAAGCGAAGTGGTAGATGGCTTCCAAACGGTGGTGTTGCCCATGAGAGCAGGTGACATATTGAGGTTAGACGCGATTGAAGTGAAGTTGAATGGAGTCACTGCAAGCACGAAGCCCTCGAGTGGACGATACTCTGCCGAGTCGATGATGCCCTGACCGTTCTTAGGCTGGATCTGATAGAGCTTGGTAGCGAAATGAACGTTGTAACGGAAGAAGTCAACGGTCTCGCAAGCCGAGTCGATCTCTGCCTGGAAGATGTTCTTGCTCTGTCCGAGCATGGTAGCAGCGTTGAGGATAGGACGATATTTGGTAGCGAGGAGCTCACCGCACTTCATCATGATTGCGGCGCGGACGGTCCAATCGGTCTCAGACCAGGTCTTGCGAGCCTCCATTGCAGCGTCGATAGCCATCTGGATTTCCTTCTCGCCTGCCTGGTGTACATAAGCGAGTACATGCTGGTGATCGTGAGGGCAGACAACCTTTACGGTATTACCGGTACGAATCTCCTTGCCGCCGATAATGAGCGGAATATCAAGAACTTCTGAGCTCTGACGAGCAAGCTCTGCATCAAGGGCGATACGCTCTGGTGAACCTGCGAGATAAGACTTTACCGGCTCGTTTGCCGGAGAAGGGAATGTTACGATAGCGTTTTTCATATTTAAATAGAATTAGTATTTCAATTTAGCCTTTAAATATAGGTATTTTCGGGCGAAGTACCAAATAATCTAATTTATAGTTATTCAAAATTAGATATTCGACGGGGTCGCTCCCGCCACTGCCATCTTATATGGCCAGTGGCGGTCGTTTGAGTTGTTCTCGTCCCACCTGTGGCTGATGTACTTCACAGGAGTAGCAGCAACTATGGCCCAGAGCCTCTTGGTATCCTCAGGAATGGTCCAGCTGATGGTTGTCTTGTACTCAGAATCGGCTGTTGCGATTGCTGTAGGGCTATAATAGCGGGTAGTATTGTCTGAAGAGAGAGCTACGAAACCAATGGTCCAACCGCCATCCGTGGCAGTACCGGACTTGTTGTAGCCAGGTTCGTTAGGAAGTCCCTCGAAATCGATGCTGATCTCGGCTCCCTTCTGGTAGTTCTGGAGTCGGATCACATTAAATCCTGTCGCTTCTGGGCAGGTTGAAGCATCCACCTTGTAGTATCCGTCCTCGCCTTTCGTCGACTTGTAGGCAATCTTGTTGATATAGTTGATACCTTCCTTGCGAAGCCCGTCGAAATCCCATGTCGCGACGTGTGAAGCATACTCATAGACATGCTGATTGAACTCGGCAACGGAAAGGTCATGGACAGACATGTAGACCTCGAGCGCATCCTTAGGCGAACGGGCGTTCTTCCAGATGTCTGCGATCGCCTCGATGCCATACTTGTCGGTGAAGAAGTGATGTATGAAGTAGTTGGTGTAGCGGTTATCCTCGTGGAGAAGATGCTTGCTCACGCCCTTGCAATATTCAGGGAAGTGGTAGATGGTGAATGTGAGTTCAGGACACATCATATATGCCATCCACTGTGAGGTCTGCTCCCAGAAGCCATTGCCCTGTCCGATGTCATATCGGAAAGCATAGCTCGATACGTTGGTGACCTCTTTGTTGTATAGCTTATCGCAGCCGACCAGATACTGGAAAGAGTGTCCGATCTCATGTGCGATGATAGACTTGTCGGTAGCATACCTGCCGTCAAGCCAGAGACATCCTACCTGGTTCTCGAGTCCGGAGCCGGTGGCAGCCGCGCCAGGAGTATTCCAGTTCGTAGGATAGTAAAGGAAGATGTCAATCTTGTGAACGTCAAGGATAGAACGTCCTTCCTCTGCGAACTTCATTGTATTCACATAGGTCTGGTAACAGCTCTCTGCCTGATTGAGAAGGGCCTTCACGTCCACCTTATACTGTGGGACATTGCCCGGATTGGTATCCACGCCGTCACCATAGTCGGGATCCCAGAAGAGGATGAAATGCTCGGACTGGGCGCTCCTTCCGAAGAACCACTTGCCGTCGCTCGAGAAGAAGTCCTCCTTCTCGTACTCCTTAGGGACATAGATCTTGTTGAAGTCCGGAATCTGGTCCGGTGTGATCACCAGCGCGCCGTGCTCCTGCACGACCTTGACGGTCTTATGGCTCTTTCCGGAGCTGATGGTGATGGTTGCTTCCCTAGCCACAGGATCGCCATTGGTCTGTGCCCTGACAAGGATCTTGTACTCCTTGTCTGCCTGTCCCATGGTCTGGGACATGGTGATCCAATCCGCATCAGACACGGCATTCCACTCATAGGTCGACTTGATGGTGAGATACTGCATCGCAGAAACTGCCTTGCTCGACATCTGGAGCTCCGTCTTGTCCAATGTTATGTCACCGAAGATTTCCGGCTCCTGCTTATTACACGAAACTGCCACTACGAGCAGAGTCAAAAGGCTGAGAAGATACTTTTTCATTTCTTTTTTATAAAAGGCCGCGGAGAAAACACCCCGCGGCCTTGATAGAGATTATTCAGAGATTATTCTGCAACAGTGATGGTGACGGTAAGGTCGTTACCTGCCATCTTTGCCTTTGCAACGTAAACGTCGCCAACCTCGTACTGATCGTTGTTACCAGGGTTCTTACCGAGGTAGAGGAGGTTGTCGAGATCGAAGTCATAGTTCTCGGCATTGTACCACTGCCAGAATGCGATACCTGTATCCCAAGCACCTGCAGAGCCGTCAGCCTTGAACCACTCACCTGGAGCGTATGAAGACCACTTATCGTAAGCGTTGCCCTCAGCATCTACTGGATAGAAGTCCTCGATAGTGAGCTCATCCACGTTGATGTCGAAGTAATCGTTGACATATGCAGAGTTGATAGGGAATCCGAGGAGACCCCATGAATCATCGAGACCTGCCTTGGATACGGTAGCGTTGATGTTGAATGCAGTTCCGTCGAGCTCCCAGCTGTAAGAGTTTGCACCAATCACGCCAGCACCTGAAGTAGGAAGATCTGCATGGTAGTGTACGTTTACAGTGAAGTTCTTGTCACCCATGACAGCCTTTGAGGTAACGGTCTTGCCGTCGAGCTCTGCGATGTTACCAGGGTTGGTACCGATGCAGAGGAGGCCGTCAGTGTAATGACCCTCATACATGTTGTCGCCAAAGTTGAAGAACCAGTATGCCCTACCGTCAGCCCAGGTACAAGGAGAACCATCCTCGAGAACCCAGTTGCCGATGTAACCGGTAGTCCACTTCTCGCCCTTCACGCCCTCAGCGTCTACTGGGTAGAAGTAGTCGAAGTCAGCGAGAACGCTGAGATCCTCGACGCCAAGGTACTCTGCAAGAGCCTCTGGATCGATAGTAGTCATGAGGTATACCCAATCCTCGATAGAAGAGATATGAGCATCAACGTCTACGGTGATACCATCCTCGCCCATTACCCAGGTATACTGGTGGTTTCCATAAGCAGCAGCCTGGTAAGCCATACCGTTGTTGCCTGCAGTGAGGTAATCAGCTGGACCTTCTGGCTCTGTAGGTGGGACATACTCCTCACCCTTGTACTTTACAGAGACGATGAAATCCACCTTCCTGTCACCAAGAGTGATCACGCACTTTGACTGGTTGGTAGTTCCAGCAAGCTTAGGAGTGTTTCCAGGGTTACCACCGATGATGAACATACCCTTATGGCTTGAATACTCGTAGTCATAGTTTGCCTCATCAGCATTGATGTACCACTGCCAATACATTGTTCCGCCAGAACCGCTATGAACGCCGTCTGCGTCGATCCACATACCTGGGGTGTAAGAGGTCCAATTCTGAGCAGAACCGTCAGGATCGTATGCCTGGAAATTCGCATAGATCTCAGCAGGACCTACACCGTCAAGAAAAGCAGAGATTGAGTTCATGTCCATGTAGAAATGACCGATCTCCCAACCCTGTGAGATTGTATTATACTCATCGATGTCAATTTCGAAATTGACATTGATCACGTCAGCATCAGCCTTCCAAGACCATGTTGATTTCTCATACTGAGTCTCATCACCGCCGAAGAAGAGTTTACCTGAACCTTCGTAAACGATGACTGGCTCTGGAAGCGGCTCGATAGGAAGCTTGTCAGTATCATACACAGGTGCGCAGGCAGAGAGTGCGAGAGCAGCAAGTGCGATTGTATAGAATTTGTTTGTCATAGTATCCTATTATTATATGGTTATTACATATCTGCTGGGATAGGATCATCGATAGCCACCTCTGAAGCGAACTTACCGTTGACAGACTCGTAACCTGGGTTCTGACCCATGTTCTTGTTGTCCTGCTGGTCTGATCTCGCGATTGGGAAGATAGCCTTGGTGTTGTCCTCGTCAGCAGTATGGTTGTACCAGTTCCTGGTGCTGAAAGTACCGAAACGGATCATCTGGGTACGACGCATGCCCTCGAGAGCAAACTCATAACCCCACTCGTCATACATACCTGCGAGAGTGATAGGATCATTATCCTTACCTGAAGGCTGAGCGACCTGTGATGCCACGAGCTCTGCAGCCCTTCCGTTGTCATCCCAGTTGTGGAACACACCGTAGTTCTTGATGTCGTCCTCATTGATGTCACCATAGGTAAGAAGACCATACTGAACGCGAGACTTGGTAGCCTTAAGTTCAGCGTCGGTAATCTCAGTGTCGACTGACCTGCTACGAACTTCATTTACATACTCGGCAGCGCTCTTATGACCAGACTGGCCACGAAGGATACACTCAGCTGCAGTGTAGTAAGCCTCAGCAAGACGGAAGTATGACACGTCGTTGCCCCAATGGTTCATCTTAGGAACGCCTGGGTTGACCTGATACTTGTTCTGACGGCAACCGAAATCGATATGGGTGAATGACTTGCTGCCATCGCTGCTGTCACCTGAGATTGAAGGGAGATAGTTGAGGCAGTACCAAGCGATGTTCTGGTTCTTGACGTCATCCTCAGTGTATGAGCTCTTGGTGTTGTTAGGGTCGTTCTTCATCTGAGGGCCTATGAGCCAGGTCTTTGCAAGACGCTTGTCGTTCTCTGCATAAGACTTGATGAACTGAGGGTTACCGCAGTTACCGCCCCAGGTAGAGTTAGCATAACCGAAGTGGTCGCGACCCTGTGAAGGTGGATAGAACTTCATACCCATTGAGAAGATCTGCTCGCCAGTGCTGTAGGTCTCATCGTAAGGAATACCGAAGATGATCTCAGGGTTGGTCTCGTCAACATCCCACTTGAAGTTGTCTGAGTAGTCACCTGCGAGGCTGTATGGGCTGTTCTCGATGATATCCTCAGCGAGCTTGAGAGCCTTGTCATAAGCAGGGGTACCGGTGTAGACCTCAGCATTGAGATATACTCTCATAAGGCACATCTTAGCACCCCACATGTTGATACGGGCGTAGTCGCTCTTTGCAGTAGAGAGGACACCGTGAGCGATGACTTCCTCGAGCTGCTTGGTAACGAACTCGTATACGCGACGACGGGTGCTCTGCTTAGGGTTGATCATGTCACCATTCTCGTCATACTCGACTGCGAAAGTGGTTACGATAGGAACGTTACCGTGTGAGTCGAGAAGGAGAGCGTACCAGGTTGCACGGATTGCCTTAAGCTCGTCAATGGCAGCCTCGGTAAGGTCACCTGCAGGAAGTGAACCGTCCTTGAGCTGGTCGAGGACCTTGTTGGCAGAGTTGATACCTGAGAAAGCTGAATAGTAGAGTGAAGCAGGAGAACCTGGATCCTCAGCAGTCCACTTGTGCCAGTGCATTCTCTTGTAGACACCACCATCATCCCAACCGTTAGGACGGGTAGGAGTGATTACAACATCAGCAGCCTCTTCCATGCAATCGAAGAAACCATACCAGTCCATGAAGGCACCGAATGGTGAGTATGCGTTTGCGAGGAGGGCAACAACGTCCTGGTCGGTAGGTTCGAAGTCCTTCTGTACGACCTCAGAGAAAGCGTGCTCCTCGAGGTTGAAACATGAGGTGAACATTACAGACGCAGCACCAAATGCAAGTATTGATTTGATTATTCTTTTCATGTTGCGTTCAAATTAGAAGGTGAGGTTCAAACCGAAGGTGTATGAGCGAACGGTAGGATACTTGTCGCGCTCATCGGTACCAGCGGTATAGCCGATTGATGGAACTTCAGGATCGAGACCTGAGTACTTGGTGAAGGTTGCAAGGTTGTTGACAGTTCCGTAAACGCGGATGCGCTTGATGAACTTGTTCTCCTTGAACTTGTAGTTGTAACCGAGGGTCACGTTGTCGATCTTCCAGTAGTCACCGTTCTCGACATAGTAGCTTACAGCCCTCTGTACGTCAGTTACCGGAGTCTTCTCGCCAGTCTTCTCACCAGTACGTGAGTCAACTGCCTCATGAAGATCATAAGCGCACTTGAGTACGTTGTACTGGAAGCTAGAGTATGAAGTACCGTAGAAGAGCTTCTGCATGTTGAGGATCTGGAAACCGAATGCACCACGCATGGTGATTGCGAGATCGAATCCCTTGTAGCGCAAGTTGTTGGTCCAACCGAGGTTGTAGCGAGGCACACCGTTACCGAGTACCTGGTAGTCAGCCTCAGATGCGTTCTCTGCGAGGTCGTAGTACTTGCTTACAGGAACGCCATCCTCCTTGCGGAGTCTCTCGACAACCCACTTACCCTTGTTATCGACGCCGATAGACTTGAGGTTGTAGATGTTACCGAGTGGCCAACCTACCTTCACGATGTGTGAGTACTTCTGGACAGGCTCTGAGATGTAACCCTCATAGAAGTAGTCTGAATCTGACTTGTAGGTATCAGATGAGAGGGATACGAGGAGGTTCTTGTTGTAAGAACCGGTGATTGCCATGTCCCAAGAGAAGTCCTTGGTGAGGACTGGAGTTGCGTTGATGAGCACCTCGACACCACGGTTCTGGATGTGAGCACCGTTGGCCATAATTGAACCGTACTGGTAAGGAGGAACAGGAACGCTGTACCAATAGAGAGCGTCCTTGGTGTCTCTCTGGTAGAAATCGATGCTACCGCTGAGTCTCTCGTCGAGGACAGAGAAGTCGAGACCTACGTTGTACTCGTACTTCTTCTCCCAATGGAGATCAGGGTTAGGGTTACGTACGGTGCTGAGAGTCTTGATCCAAGTACCGTTGTAACGATATGATCCAGAGTAGTCGAGAGATGCGAGTGACTGATAAGGGCTGGTGACATCGATACCGGTGATACCGAAACCTGCACGAAGCTTGAGGTTGTTGAGCCACTTGATATCCTTCATGAAGCTCTCATTGTTGATACGCCAACCGGCAGATACGCCTGGGAAGTTACCCCAATGACGGTCAGAACCGAACTTTGAAGAACCGTCACGACGGATAGAAGCCATGAGGAGGTAACGGTCATCGTAGTTGTAGGTAGCACGAGCGAAGAGACCGATGAGCTTGGTTTCCTGCTTGTATGAAGAAATGGAAGCCTGACCGCTGTTGAGAGCATCACCCATCTCGAGCTTGTTCCAGGTGTAAGCATCTGAAGGGAAGTCGTAGGTGCTAGCTGAGAAGTTCTCGTTGGTATGATCCTCATATGAGTAACCTGCGACAGCAGTGATATGATGCTTGCCGAAGTCCTGAGCATAGCTTGCAGAGAGCTCGAGCATGTTGCTTACATAGTCAGAAGCGTTGCGGCCTGCCTGACCGTTACGTCCGTCCTTGGTAGTAGACTCATCCTTACGGGTGTTGTAATAACCGCCGATTGAGTTCTGGCCCTTACGTACATAGAGAGCCTTGAGAGTGAGCTGCTCGATAGGCTTGAGCTCGGCGATACCGTTGAAGCGTACGTTCCTGCTGCGAGACTCACCGAGCTGCTCGTTGATGATGCTGAGTGGGTTCTGGTAGAAGTAGATGTCACGCTTGGTGTACATACCGTCCTCGTCGTATACAGGCTCGAGTGGAGAGTGGATACATGCCTGACGATAAACGTATGAAGAGTTGAAACGAGAATCTCTCTTGGTCTCATCGGCCATAACCTCAGCTGAGAGCTTGAGCATGTCGTCGAAGAGATACTGAGAAACGAGAGCGCGGGCACGGATAGTAGAAGAACCGGTGTTCTTGATGGTACCCTGACGGTCGTTGTAAGAGATGTTCGCGGTATAGGTGTTATGCTTGGTACCGCCCATGATAGAGAGATTGTGGTTGTGAGAGATAGCTGTGCGGCTGATCTCCTTGAGCCAGTCGGTCGCCTTCTCTGCGTTGTTACCCTGAGCGTCAAGGAACTCACCACGGGCACCTACGAAGTTGTAGCCCTGTGCACGGAGGTCGGTAAGGGTCTCAGCATCGAGGAAATCAGGGGTCTTGAGCCAGTTTGAAGCTGACACATAACCGCTGTACTCCACTGTTGCTGGCATCTCACGCTTTGCATTCTTGGTGGTGATGATGATCACACCGTTGGTACCGCGGGTACCATAGATTGCAGTTGCTGAACCATCCTTGAGGACGTCGATGCTCTCGATGTCTTCAGGAGCCACTGTCGAGAGTGAGCCTGGGATACCGTCGACGAGGACGAGAGGGTTAGAAGTTCCGAGGAGTGATGAAGTACCACGGAGAGAGATTGCTGAAGAAGCAGTAGGGTCTCCTGAAGGGAGGTTGATAGAGAGACCTGCAACCTTACCCTGGATGAGCTGACCTGCATCTGCAACTGCACCGGCGTTGAATGCATCTGACTTGATGCTCTGAACCGATGAAGTGACATCTGCCTTCTTCTGGGTACCGTAACCGATGGCTACAGCCTCCTGGAGGAATGAGGCAGACTCTTCGAGGACGACGTCAATGACAGTCCTGCTTCCGACGGTCTCCTCAACTGCGGTGTAACCGATGCATGAGAACTGGAGGACTGAATTAGAGCCTGCAACTGAGATGGTGTAAGTACCATCCACGTCTGCAACAACTCCGTTGGTCGTACCAACTTCCATGACGGCTGCGCCGATGATTGGGTCACCGTTTGCGTCGGTGATCCTTCCCTTCACGGGAGTAGCAGCGAAGGCCTGAGCCATCGAAGCGACTGCGAAAAGGGAAACAAGCAAAAGTTTGATTGAACCTTTCATGTTTTTGTTAGTTTGGTGAAAATATGAGTTATTGTGTCTTTTATCTAAAATTTCGCAAATATACTCACTACGCGCCATATATAAGGATAAAAAAATCCAAGCTAATGTCAAAATAGTACAAATGTACAGGTGCAGCATGCCATGAAATATAGTCGTATGACACTTTGTCGTTCGCATGGTATTTGCAGTGAAAATCAGCATATATGAACAGATACACGGAATATCTCAAGTCGATAATCTCGCTCTCGGAGCATCTCGACGTAGCCGCCGCCGGCGCCAACATACGAAAGAACATAGCCTTCAGGGGGCCGAACGTATACATTCTCGCGTGTGCGATCATCATCGCATCCGTGGGTCTCAACGTGAACTCCATTCCGGTGATCATCGGTGCGATGCTCATCTCCCCTCTCATGAGCCCTATCATCGGATTCGGACTCGGACTGGGCACGAGCGACGACGAGCTGATGCGCTCTTCGCTGAAGAATTTCGCCATAATGGTGGTGATTTCGATACTGGCTTCGACCATATATTTCTTCATCACCCCGCTCAAGCTCAACGAACCGACCGAGCTTCTCGCACGTACGAATCCGACCATCTACGACGTACTCATCGCGCTCTTCGGAGGATTCGCAGGTACGCTCGAGACCACGAGGAAAGAGAAGGGCACGGTGATGTCTGGAGTTGCGATCGCAACCGCTCTCATGCCCCCTCTCTGCACCGCCGGATATGGCATCGCAGTGCTGAACATCCACTATTTCACCGGAGCGCTCTACCTCTTCACCATCAACAGCATCTTCATCGCGCTGTCCGTCTTCATCTCGGCGAAGTACCTCGGTTTCGAGCCTGTAAAATATGAGGACCAGGAGAAGAAGGCGCGCCTGAAGAAGAGGGTCTGGGCAATTGCCGCGATACTCATCATCCCGAGCTGCTGGTCGGCGTTCAACATCATCAAGGAGAACAACTTCTCGGTCAATGCCGAGAACCTCGTACGCAAGTACAAGACCATTGGAGCAAGCTACATCTACGACTACAAGGTCCACACCGACGTCCGCCCATATAATATAGAGGTGTTCATCGCCGGAGAGGGACTCAACGACGCGCAGAAGGAAATCATATACATAGATGGAGAATCCATCGGGCTCACCCGCCAGCAGATCTTCTTCCGCCAGGAAGCCGCTGACAACACCAAGATGACAGAGGCAGAGATAGTTCGCGGCATCCAGGAGTATTACGACGGAAGGATACAGGAGCTGAACAGGACCATACAGGAGCTCCAGACAGAATTGGCAAGATACAAGCCGGCGGATGCTCCGGCCGCAGGTGCCGACTCATCCGCCGTAGACAGTCCTTCCGGATCTCAGCCGGGCTCAGGCAAGTAGGCTAGCCTACGAAATCCCTGAGCAGCGAGGTTGAAGGTATCTCATTTGACGAGACAGGTACGTAATAGTGCAGGAACTTCAGAAGCCTGTGGGCTTCGCCGTACTCAGGGCAGTTCTTAGGAACGGTCGAGAGGACGGCTTCCGCATGCGTGCGGAGAACTGCGAACTCGATCAGATATGCGGAATTGTAGAGCACGTCCGCGGTCTCCACGTAAGGATATATCCACTTCGACTCCGCCCTTCTCACGTTAGGCCAGTTGCTGATGGTCTCTCTGGCAGTGAAAGCACCCTTGTTGTAGTCGCGGATGATGCGGCGAAGGAGACGGTTGTCGCTGGTCGGGATGCAGTTGTGGTCGTCCAGGGAGATGCTGGTGATGGTATTGATGAATATGCGATACTGGCAGCCAGTATCCACGCTTGGGATGAGTCCCGGATTGAGCGCATGGATTCCCTCGATCATGAGCACGGAATCCTTCTCGAGCTTCACGCTCTTGCCATTGTACTCACGAAGGCCGGTCACGAAATTGTACTCCGGCAGAGAGACGGTCTCGCCGGCGAGGAGCTTTACGACGTCCTTCTCGAGGAGCGCATGGTCAACGGTGTCGAATCCGTCGAAATCGAAGCTTCCGTCGGGAAGACGAGGAGTATCGAGACGGTTCACGAAATAGTCGTCGGTAGAGAAGAATACCGGACGCAGGCCACAGGCCTTGAGCTGTACGCTGAGCTTCTTGCAGACAGTCGACTTTCCGCTGCTGCTCGGTCCGGTTATAAGCACGACCTTGACTGGATTGACCTCGGCGCGAGCCCTCCTCGTGATATCTTCTGCAATCTGGACCAATTTCTTGTCCTGGAGAGCCTCCGAAACCTGGATAAGGTCGCTGGCCTCCCCTCTCAGGCAGGCCTTGTTCACGTCACCGACAGTCTTGAGCTCCATTATCTCGTTCCACCTCACGCTTTCCCTCATCACGTCGAAAGTCTTAGGTTCCTCCACGAACGGAGCGAGGCTGTCCGGATTACGTCTGTCGGGAACCCTGAGCAGCATGCCGCCTTTGTACGGGATCAGGTCCCACACCTTGAGATAGCCTGCGTCAGGCACGAGGGCATCGTAGAAATAGTCCGGAGTACCTTCGAGGGTGTAATAGGTGATGTATATGTCGTCACATGTCTCGAGAAGCTTGACCTTGTCATCATAGCCGAGGTTGCTGAAGAGCCTGATCACGTCCTCGGCACGTGCCTCATGGCGATAGAACGGAGAAGCAGACTCCACGATTTCCTTCATCCTTGCACAGATGGCTGCCACGTCCTGCTGAGTCGTGGCAGTGCCGTCCGGCTTCACGAGCGAGCAGAAGAAACCCTTGGAGATAGGCCTCCTGACAGACACCGTAGCCCCCGGGATCGCATCCTTGACAGCCTTTCCCAGCAGCATCACGAGCGATCTGCAGTAGGCGCTTCGGCCAGGATAGGACTGGTATGTCAGGAACTCGACATCCTTGCTGTTGTATGCCTTGAACTTGAGGCCCTCGGAGACATTGTTGACCTTGGCCGAAACCACCTGAGATGGCCTCTCGAACTCAAATTCAGACAGCATCTCGAGAAGGGACGTTCCTTCGACGAAGGACTTGCTTGTATCGGTGTTCTTGCAATAAACCTGAATCATAAGTCTGCTATGTTATTGTAAGGACAAATGTACCTTATTTTTAGGAATAATATAGTAAATTTGCATGATTATATCCTTGTCAGACATGCATACAGAGAACCACGTAGTAATAATGGCGGGCGGAATCGGAAGCCGATTCTGGCCTATGAGCACGGTCGATTGTCCGAAGCAGTTCCTTGACATCCTCGGAACCGGAAGAACCCTCATCCAGATGACTCTGGACAGGCTGTTGCCTGTTTGTCCGGCGGAGAACGTATGGATCGTGACATCAGCCAAGTACGTGGACATGGTCCATGAGCAGCTCCCTGACGTGCCCATGTCTCATATCCTTCCCGAGCCTGCGGCTCGCAACACTGCGCCATGCATCGCGTATGCATGCTGGAAGATACGCATGCACCACCCGGACGCGAACATCGTCGTAACCCCTTCCGACGCGCTCGTGCTCAACACCACCGAGTACGCGAGAGTGATCAAGGCGGCGCTCGGGAAGACCGCCGACAGCGACGCCATCGTCACCGTGGGAATCAAGCCGTCAAGGCCTGAGACCGGCTATGGATACATCGAGGTAGCTCCTTCCAAGGAGGAGATCTGCCCTGTCGCTGCGTTCAAGGAGAAACCGGACCTCGAGACCGCACAGAAGTACCTCGCCGCGGGCAACTACCTCTGGAACGCGGGCATCTTCGTATGGAACGTAGACACCATCACCAGCGCGCTTCGCACCCATGCACCTCAGATTGCCGGTGTGATGGACGAGATCGCCAAGGACTTCTACACCGAGTGCGAGAACGAGACCATCGAGTCCCTCTTCCCTACCTGCGAGAAGATCAGCATCGACTACGCGGTCATGGAGAAGGCCGGTAACATCAACACCATCCCTGCAGAATTCGGATGGAGCGACCTCGGAACATGGGGCTCGCTGCACGCAAACATGAGCAAGGACGCAGACGGGAACGCGGTATCCGGCGTCGCAGAGCTGCATGAGTGCAAGGGATGCGTCGTGCACACCTCCGGACTCGAGAAGGTCGTGCTCGAAGGCCTCGAGGACTATATCGTCGCCGAGAAAGGCGGCCGCCTGCTCGTGTGCAGGCTCAGCAATGAACAGAAGATTAAAGAATTCCAGAAATAGATCCCCAAGATGGAACGACTTGACTACAGCTCCCTGATGGAAAAGAGAATCAACAAGATTCTCCTCATCTGCAACAACTACGACAGCTACTCCCTCGAGGAGGACGGACATATCGAAGCCCAGATCGCACAGGAATACCTTGACCTGAAGCTTAGCAGCAACCCGCCTTCGATCACGCGAGTGGAGTCTACCGCCGATGCCGTCGACCTGCTCGATTCCGGAGAGAGGTTCGACCTAGTGATCACCATGTACAATGTCGGTGAACTCGGAGTATTCGACTTCTCGCACCAGTTCAAGGCCATGTGCCCTGACACCCCGCTAGTGCTCCTGCTCTCCTTCTCGAAGGAGATCTACAAGATGATCGAGGGCAGCGACCGCAACGACATCGACTATATCTTCTGCTGGAACAACAACACCGACCTCATCATCGCCATCATCAAGCTGATCGAGGACAACCTCAACGCAGACAAGGACATCAGCGAGTTCGGAGTGCAGTCCATCCTCCTCGTGGAGGACTCCATCCGCTACTACTCGACCTACCTTCCTCTGCTCTACCGTCTCGTGCTCGAGCAGAACTACAACTCGATCAAGGACACCCTCAACGAGCGCCAGCAGACCATGCGTAAGCGTTCGCGTCCTAAGATCCTGATGGCCACCAACTACGACGAGGCCGTCGAACTCTACGACAAGTACAAGTCCAACATTCTCGGCGTCATCTCCGACATCGGTTTCGTGATCCACAAGGGCGATGCACCTGACACAGAGAAGTCCGATGCGGGTCTCGAACTCTGCCGCAGGATACGCACAGACAACCCTAACATGCCGTTCATGCTCCAGTCCAGCCAGGAGAGCATGAGGGTGGAGGCGGAGAAGCTCGGAGTAGGTTTCGTGCTCAAGAATTCGAAGACCCTCACCCATGAGCTCGCAGAGTACATCGGTAGGGAGTTCGGTTTCGGAGACTTCGTGCTCGTGGATCCCGACACCAAGGAGGAGGTCGCAAGGGCAAAGAACCTCAACGAGCTCGAGAAGATCATAGCATCCATCCCTGACGACACCCTCAACAGCTACCTTCGCAGGAACTACATGTCAAAATGGCTCCTCGCGCGCGGTCTCTTCTCCCTGGGTAAGATAATCAGGCCGAGGACCGTACAGGAGTTCCCGAACACCGCAGCACACAAGAAGTTCCTCATCGATACGATACACGACTACAGGATGAACCAGGCGCTCGGCGTGGTTGCCCAGTTCAACCCCGAGACATACAATTCAGCCATCTGGTTCTCACGCATCGGCAAGGGCTCGATGGGAGGCAAGGCAAGAGGTCTGGCCTTCCTCAACCACATGCTCCAGAAGTACGACCTCTACGACAAGTGGGAGGACGTACACGTGCTCGTTCCGCGCACTCTCGTGATCACGACCGAATATTTCGACAGGTTCATCATCGAGAACGGACTCCAGTACGTGATCAACTCCGACATCTCCGATGACGAGGTGCTCTCGGAGTTCGTGGCTTCCACCCTTCCGCATGACCTCGTGGACGCCCTCAGGGCCTTCGTACGCGCAGTACACCGCCCTCTCGCAGTGCGTTCTTCTTCGAAGCTCGAGGACTCATACTACCAGCCTTTCGCCGGTGTGTACTCTACATACATGATTCCTCACACCGAGAACGAGGACCAGGAGATCAGGCTCCTCCAGAAGGCCATCAAGAGCGTATACGCATCCGTATTCTTCGCATCTTCCAAGGGTTACATCACCTCCACCGGAAACGTGATCTCGGAGGAGAAGATGGCCATCGTGCTCCAGGAAATCTGCGGTTCAGAGGACCAGGGTTACTATTTCCCTACCCTTTCAGGAGTCGCCAGGTCGCTCAACTTCTACCCTATCGGCTACGAGAAGCCTGAGGAGGGCATTGCCAAGGTCGCATTCGGCCTCGGAAAGGCGGTCGTGGACGGAGAGCAGGTGCTCAGGTTCTCTCCTCGCTACCCTGACCATGTCCTTCAGACTTCGATGCCGGGCTCAGCGATGAGCGAAACCCAGAGCGTCATGTACGCGCTCAATCTCCAGCCGGAGAAGTTCAAGACTTCCATCGACGACGCGATCAACCTCGAGAGGATCAAGATCGGCGACTGCGCGAAGTTCAGGAACACCCGCTTCGTCGCTTCCACCTTCGACTACCAGAGCGGTCAGCTCACCACCAGTCCATGGGCAGAAGGTCCTAAGATCATCACTTTCGCACAGATACTCCAGTACGGTACATTCCCTCTTGCAGACATACTCCGCAAGCTCCTCGAAATCTCCCAGAACGAGATGAAGTGCTGCGTGGAGATCGAGTTCGCAGCTCGTCTCGACGTGCCAAACGGGAAGTCCAAGGTATTCAACGTACTCCAGATCCGTCCTATCTCTTCAGAGAACGTCGGTGCAGTCATCGACTGGGACGAGATCGATACGAGCAACCCTCTCATCTACTCTGAGAGTGCCCTCGGAACCGGTTTCATTGAGGGAGTGACAGACGTCGTATATCTCAGGCCTGAGAATTTCGACACTCTCAAGACCAACGAGATGGCTCTCGAGCTGAACAAGCTCAACGCCAAGATGAGAGAGGAAGGAAGGAACTACGTGCTCATCGGCTACGGTCGCTGGGGCAGCAGTATCCCGTCTCTCGGCGTCCCAGTGAAGTGGAGCGACATCTCCGAGGCGAAGGTGCTCGTGGAGAGCGGTCTCGAGAATTTCTACGTGGAGCCTAGCCAGGGCACCCATTTCTTCCAGAACCTGACTTCGTTCAACGTCGGATACGTGAACATCAATCCTTTCGTCAAGGAGGGTTCGTTCGATGTCGAGAAGTTGGATTCGATGCCGGCTCTCGAGGAGACTCACTTCATGCGTCACGTTCGCTTCGACAAGCCTCTCACGATCTGTATCGACGGCCTCAAGAACAAGGCCATCATCTCAGAGTAGCCCGCGGAAGATTACTTCCGGATGTCGTAGACAGCGACGATGGCGTCGGTGGACTCGAAGCGGAGACGCTCCTTGCCGACGAACGACGGAGTCTCGAAAGCTGGCGAGACATTGCTGTCAGCGGTTGCCGAAGCGACGTACCACTGATTGCCGCTGCGTCTTGCGATCACCACGTTCTTTCCTGGATATCCAGCGATGAAACGGGTCTCGTCCCAGACTGTAGGCACCTTTCTGATGAAATCAAGATACTGCTTAGGAGTGTCCGTAAGGTTATTTGGAGCGAGCGCGAAGTTCTGGATAGGGTTCTGGAACATCACTGCGGTTGCAAGCTCGAAGACCTGGGTCGTGCGACGGAGCGGACCGACCTTGCGGCCGTTAGGAGTGGTGAACTGGGCATTGGCCTTGTTGTAGACCTCGTTCATGAAGCAACCTCCGAACTCCATGCAGCCGATGGTGTTCCTGACGAATGGATGCAGACATGCATAGAGCGCCTCTGTGTCGCAGTCATGCTGGTTGAACACAAGGTTCTCCGATGCGCGCACAGCCTCGCTGCCGACGTAGTTCGGGTACATCCTCTCCCATCCGCGAGGAATGGTACAACCGTGGAAGATGACCATCAGGCCGTGGTCGTCGGCATCGCTGAGGATGGACTCATAGTGGCGCATGGTCTCCTGCTTGTCGCCGCCGAAGAAGTCTACCTTGATGCCCTTGACGCCGATCTTCTCGAGCCATTCCATCTCCGGCTTCCTCTTGATCGGGTCAGACATGATGTCGACAGGACCCTGGACGATATCGTTCCACCATCCGCTCGAAGAGTACCACAAGAAGAGCTCCACATTCTTCTTCCTCGCATATTTCACGAGTTCCTCGATCTTCTCCTTGCCAATGTTGGTGTCCCACCAGTTGTCCACGAGGGCATATTTGAAGCCCATTGCCGAAGAAAGGTCGATGAACTGCTTCTGGTCATCGAAATTGATGCTGCCGTCCTGCCAGAGTATCCAGCTCCATGTGCCCTTTCCGTACTTGTAGTCATGCTTGGTCGCATATCGAGGCTCGACATAGTCCCATGGAACGGTGGTCTCGACTATAGGTGCGAGGTCCGGTGCGACGGTGATGGTGCGCCATGGAGTTGCTCCAGGAAGCGCGAACGCTGGCTCGACGGTGCCGTTGCCATTATTCTCCTCAGCCATCGGAAACTCGAGCTTGTAGGTGCCGGTTCCGTCCGCGCCGATCTTGCACTCACCCAGGCGGGATGCGCAGTAGCGGCTGTCGACGCCGGTCTCGCTGACAAGGACCCATCCGTCCTCACCGACATGGAAGAGGCATGGGAAGGTATATCCATGTCCATATTGAGACGGCTCGTCCATAGCTGCGTCGAAACCATAGTACTCCTCGTAGCTAGGCTTGGTCCTCTTCCATCCTATCATCGCATCGCTCTGAGGGGTAAGGAAGGTCGTAGTGCCCTGAGGGAATGCGAAGCCTGTCTTCTCGTCCATGATCCTGACGCTGCCGGTCTCCCCTTCCTTCGGAAGAACATATCTGAAGGCGATATCGTTGTCCGAGACGCGGAACTCCACGGTGACGGCGAGGCTGTCTGGGGTCAGACATTTCACGAGCATGCCGTTGTATTTCTTCGAAACCTGCGAGGTCTTGATCCTGTCGAGGCTGTAACTGACGCTGCCCGGAACAGGTTCCATGGTCTCCACGCGAAGGTGGCTGTAGTCTCCGGTATTGGCTGTGAAGCCGAGAGGAGAAAGCGACATCATGTGCTTTCCGTCATAGTTGACCCCGTACTGGAGATCATCTCCGACCTGCATCAGGACCACTTCGAGGGCGCCCTCCGGACTGTGGAGACATCCGACATAGTCAGGTTCTGCAGCCTTCTGACTGCCAACACACGCAGCCACGAATGCCGCAACTGCGAGAATAGAGAATATCTTTTTCATTTTCAAGTATTTATCGACTTAGATAGAGGCAATCAGCCTGCTGAAGAGAGAGGTCATCTTCTCGGCTGCGATGTTGGCCTGGACCACGACGTCCTGACCGTCGTTGAGCACCTTCGAGACATTGTCCGTGTTAGCCTTGTTGGTGATGACAGAAACGCCGAAGACCTTGAGTCCGCAGTGACGCGCGACTATGACCTCAGGGATGGTGGACATGCCGACGACATCGGCACCTATGGTCTTGAAATAGCGGATCTCCGCAGGAGTCTCATACGATGGGCCCGAAGTACCCAGATAAACGCCCTTGTGGAGGCTGATGCCCATGTCTGCGGCGATCTCCTCGGCCTTCGCGATGAGTTCGAGGTCATACGGAGTGGTCATGTCCGGGAATCGTGGACCGAAATCGTCGAAATTCGGACCGATGAGCGGGTTCGGGAAGAGGCACACATGGTCCTTGATGATCATCATGTCACCGATCTCGAAGTCCGGATTGAGTCCTCCGGCGGCATTGCTGACGAAGATGTAGCCTATTCCGAGCTTCGCCATCACGCGGACGGGAATGGTGAGCTTCTGCATCGTGTAGCCCTCGTAGTAGTGGAAGCGTCCCTGCATCGCGAGGACGGTCTTTCCGCCGAGCTGGCCGCACACGAAGTTGCCCTTGTGACCTATCACCGTCGACACCGGAAAACCGGGGATCTCGGAGTAAGGGATCACCACCGGATCCTCTATCATGTCGGCAAGCTTACCGAGGCCGCTTCCGAGCACCACAGCCACCTCTGGTTTCCTACCTCCGAGTCGGCCGCTGATGTTCTCTGCGGCGTTGTTTATCACTGTCATTCTCTCGTCCATTTCAACACATTTTGGGTTAGCACGAAGATAGGAAAAATTTTGCATAATTCAAGAAAACTATTAACTTTGTCTTTCGTGGGTAAAACCTTTTTCTGAGATGCTTGGAAGCCTGAAAACTAACATAGAGAAGCTCATCGCAGCTTACGAGACCGTGAAGGGAGAGAACATCGCCCTCCGCGAACAAGCCGACAAGGATAAGCAGGAGATACTTACCCTCAAAGCGCAGATCATCGAGTTGAACAAACAGATTGACAGCCTCAGGCTGACAGCAGCATTCTCCGGAACCCCTACGCAGGATACCGGAGCGAAGGAAAAAGTCGAACGACTTATCAGGGAAATCGATAAGTGCATAGCCCTGATGGAGGAATAAGAGTTATGGCTGATCAGAACATAACAATCACTATAGCAGGTCGAAAGTACTGTCTTAAGGCATCTTCTCCGGAGAAGGAGGAGATAATCCGCAAGGCAGCTGACGTAGTAAACAACAAGATCAGTTATTACCAGAAGGTATTCGCAGGCAAGAGCGAGGCCGATCTTCTGTCTTTCGTGGCCCTCAACGAGTGCATCACCAACCTTACGATAAGCAAGGACAAGGAGGCGATGCTCAGCGAGGTCAAGGCTCTTGGAGAGCAGCTTGCGAGCTATATTGAAAACATTGATTGACACAGCCGTCAGTAAGTTCGTGCTCAAATCAACACTACTGACGTAGCCGGGTATCTCGGATGGGGATGACGGACCTAGGTGACCCGAATGGGGATTCTGCAGATTACTGCAGGACGGAGGATATCAGAACCAGTATTTCCGGAGCCCAAATCTTATTCTTTAAGATTTTGTGACACCAAGCTGACGGCTTTTTTCAATATCTGTATGTACTCTCGACCGGTCTCGCCGGTTGGGATTTTTTATTTTATATATACAACACAAAATGAACGCACTGTACTTGATAATCGCCGCGATAGTCGGCGCCATCATAGCCCTGGCGGTATACATCACCGTCAAGAAGGCCATCCTCAAGGGCAAGAGAGAAGAGATTCTCGAAAAGGCCGAGAAGGAAGGTGAAGCAATAAAGAAGGAGAAGATCTTCCAGGCAAAGGAGAAGTTCCTCCAGCTCAAGAGCGAGCATGAGCAGAAGGTCGGAGAGAAGAACAAGCAGCTCGCCGACATGGAGAACCGCCTCAAGCAGAAGGAGAATTCGCTCAACCAGCAGAACTCCGAGCTCGGCAGGAAGAACAAGGAGGTCGAGGTGATCCGCGAGAACCTCAAGAACCAGGTGGAGATCGCGAACCGCAAGGCCGAGGAATACGAGCGCATGCGCGGCGAAGTCATCAAGCAGATCGAGCAGATCGCCGGCATGACCGCACAGGAGGCCAAGAATCATCTCGTAGAGAGCATGAAGGCCGAGGCTCAGACCCAGGCACAGGCATATATCAACGACATGGTGGACGAGGCTCGTCTCACTGCAAGCAAGGAGGCGAAGAGGATCGTCATCAACACCATCCAGCGTACCGCCACCGAGGCTGCGATCGAGAATGCCGTCACCGTATTCAACATCGAGAACGACGACATCAAGGGCCGTATCATTGGCCGTGAGGGACGTAACATCCGCGCGCTCGAGGCTGCCACCGGAGTCGAGATCGTCGTTGACGACACCCCTGACGCAATCCTTCTCTCAGGTTTCGATCCTGTCCGCAGGGAGGTTGCACGTCTCGCTCTCCATCAGCTCGTGATCGACGGACGTATCCATCCTGCCCGCATCGAGGAGGTCGTCGCAAAGGTTTCGAAGCAGCTCGAGGATGAGATCATGGAGACCGGTAAGAGGACATGTATCGACCTCGGTATCCACGGAATGCACATCGAGCTCGTGAAGCTCATCGGTAGAATGAAGTACCGTTCATCATACGGTCAGAACCTCCTCCAGCATAGCCGTGAGGTTGCGAACATCAGTGCCATCATGGCTTCTGAGCTCGGCCTCAACCCTAAGATTGCAAAGAGGGCTGGTCTCCTCCACGATATCGGAAAGGTCTCAGACGAGGATCCGGAGCTTCCACATGCACTCCTCGGAGCGAAGCTCGCAGAGAAGTACAAGGAGAAGGCAGACATCTGCAACGCCGTCGGCGCTCACCATGAGGAGACCGAGATGACCAGCATCATCTCCCCTATCGTAATGGTTGCCGATGCAATCTCAGGCGCACGTCCAGGTGCACGTCGTGAGGTCATCGAGTCTTACATCAAAAGGCTCAAGGACATGGAGAACATCGCTCTCAGCCACCCAGGTGTCACCAAGACCTACGCCATCCAGGCGGGTCGCGAGCTCCGCGTCATCGTCGCAGCCGATCAGGTCAGCGATCAGGAGGCAGAGGTTCTCTCAACAGACATTGCAAAGAAGATTCAGGACGAGATGGTATATCCTGGTCAGGTTCGCATCACCGTCATCCGCGAGACCCGCGCTGTCGCTGTCGCGAAGTAAAGAAACACAGTAACAATTCAGATACAAGGTCGGCCTCCGGGTCGACCTTTTCATTTTTTGAGCGGTGCTCCGCTACGGTCAGCAGCTTGCCTCTGTAAGGCAACTGATGTCCGTTCCGCAGCGTTTGCGGGCACGGGAAGCAGCAAGGTGCAGATCGGCTACGCTCCGCTCGCCGACCCTAGTCCGGGCAAATGCACCTTGCATTGCTTCCGTGCCCGAAGTACCAACACAGGTTTTTAGCGCGCAAATCCACTCGGAAAGCTGTCAGGCAGTGATGGCCGATGAGAACAGCTTCCAGACGTAGTCGATGGCCTCTGGGGATGGGTGTACGAGGTCTTCTGCGAACCAGGAGTAGTCGCGAAGCTCGTCAAGGACGATCTCGTAGGATGGGAAATATGCCCGCCTTGCTTCGCTGCCATCACCGGCAAGGAGACGGTCACAGGCGAGGAGGAGGGTCGATTTGCTGAGCTGGTTGCCGTGGGCTGTGTCGGCCATGTGGCGGACGGGACTGACGGTGAAGATCACGTCCTTATCGGCGAGAATGCCTTCGAGGAGGGGCTTCCATGCAGCCACGACCTCGTCGACCGAAAGCATGTAGCGACGGAATTCCTTGGCGTTTCTCTTAAGGCAGTTGGACACGATACGACCGCTCTCGTGCTCGAAGACGAAGGCTGTGCCGAAGGTGACTATGACTTTGTTGCATTCGCGGAAGAAAGCCGATGCCTCGGCCAAGGCACGGTTCGCATCGGCAAGGAATTCCTCCTTGGTGGGACGTGCGAACTTGGTGTAGTGGCTGAAGGAGCACCACAGCTGGGAGCCGGCACCCATCTGGACACATTCCGAGATCGTGAATGGCTCGGCAGAAGCGAGCCTCTCGAGGGACGAGGCCACCGACGCGGGGTTGAACAGGGTGCCGAAAGGGTTCACGCAGACCTGATATCCTTCCTCCGCCATACGGGCACCGACGTTGGCGGCAAAACAGCTGCCGAGCATCAGAATCTTGTCCGAACGGCTGATGTGGACAGGGAATCCTGCGATATTTACTTTCGTCGACTCTTTCATCGTGTAATGTGATTCTCCGACAAGGATAAATTAATGAATTTCAATGGCAAATATATGAATTAATTAGTATCTTTGGAGGGTATGGAAAAAATCATTTTGTCACTCTTGCTCGTACTCTCGACGGCGCTGTGCCATGCCCAGTCGAAAAGCATCAGCTTTGCGTACGACGCGACTGCCGAGACCTATTTCGACAACGTCGAGAATGACGGAGGAAAGGAGGTCTATGGAGAATCACTGACTCTTTTCAGCGCAAGGGTAACCCCGGAAGTAGGATTCAAGGCGATCACGGGATCGAGAAGGGAGCGTCCGGCATATCACAAGATGATGGTCGGCGTGAACATCATGAAGGACTTCGGATCGAGAGAGACCATCGGTCAGCTTTTCAAGGAAATCACCTTCTACTACGACCTAAGGAAGCAGGTGTCGGACAAGTGTGAGCTCCACATAGACGCAGGTATCTTCCCCCGCACCGAAGGCAAGGGCAGATACAGCGAAGCTTTCCTCAGCGATTCGCTCAAGTTCTACGACGTGAACCATGAAGGAATACTCTTCGGGTTCAATCGTCCGAACGCATATTTCGAGCTCGGAGTCGACTGGCTCGGTCAGTTCGGCACCAACCCGAGCACACGCGAGCAGTTCATGGTATGCTCTGCCGGCGACGGAAAGGTCCTTCCATGGATGACCCTCGGATACAGCGGATACATGATCCATTATGCCAACTGCCTCGAGGTGCAGGGCCTGGTGGACAACATCCTCGTCAGCGGATACATGGACATGGACTTCGGAAAGATGGTCGGCATACAGAGGCTCTCCCTCACCGCCGCCTATCTCCAGGCCGTCCAGCGCGACCGCAAGTTCACCGGAACGTTCACCTTCCCTATGGGCGGCGAATTCACGGCTGAGGTCAGGCACTGGAACGTATCGCTGCGCAACAAGACTTATGTGGGCTACAGCCTGATGCCATACTACAACAACACCGACGAAGGTGGAATCAAGTACGGCAGCAATCTCTATATGGGCGATCCGTACTACCGGGTCGCACCGGGGTATGCTGCATCAATGGACGGATATGTCCACAATGAGGACTATCCGGAGGGCGAATACCTTGCGAAGGGACGCCCCGGCGTGTATGACAGGATCGAACTGGCATGGGAACCGAAGATTGCCGACGGACTCTACTTCAAGGTGGGAGCACGATTCCACTTCAACGGAGGCGCGGGAACGAAGTTCGGGTTCAGCGGCTGTAACCAGCTCATAGCCTTGAGATTCAGATTGGAAGAACTGATTAACAAAAACAGATAATGAAGAAATATATAATCGCAATCGTAGGTTTAATCGCATCACTGACCAGCTGTTCGAAGAAGGTCGGAGACGGAGAATACACTCTCGACCTCTACTCGACCAACGATATCCATGGCCGTTATTTCGACTCGCTCTATGTGGGAAACAACACAAAGGAGTCGCTTCTTGCGATCAGCGAGTACATGAAGGGCGTGCGCGCAGAGCTCGGAGAGGACAATGTCATCCTCATCGACGCAGGAGACTTCCTCCAGGGCGACAATGCAGCGTACTACTTCAACTATGTGGACACCAAGACCAAGCATCTCTATGCGCGAATGGCCGAGTATATCGGATACGACGCCACCACAGTCGGAAACCATGACATCGAGACAGGCCATGCCGTATACGACAGGATAAGGAGCACGATGAAGGTGCCGTTCCTCGCAGGAAATGCCATCAGGAACGACAACGGAAAGGCATATTTCCAGGATTACGTCATACTCGACAAGGGCGGCCTCAAGGTGGCTGTCATCGGCTTCACGAACCCTGACATCAAGAGCTGGCTCGCTCCTGAGATTTGGGAGGGAATGACCTTCGAGAACCTGCTCACCATCGTTCAGGGCAAGGTTGACCAGGTAATCGCGAAGGAAAAGCCTCAGGTCGTGATCGTATCCACCCATTCCGGCACTGGAAACGGTGACGGCAGCTCGCTCGAGAGCCAGGGCCTCGAGCTCCTCGCAAGTCTCAGGAACGTGGATTTCATCCTCTGCTCGCATGACCACCGCGCCACCACCAGCAAGAACGGAGAGACCACTCTGATCAATGCAGGCAGCCATTGCCGCACCATAGGACATGGAACCATCACCGTCACTATCGAGGACGGCAAGGTCATCTCGAAGACGACAACAGGTGAGATCATCCCTATCGACAAGACCAAGGTCGATGAGCAGATGAGGGCTAAGTTCAGGGCCGACTATGAGGCAGTGAGGGCGTTCACCGTACAGGAGGTCGGCAAGCTTGAGTCTCCGCTCGTGACACGCGAGTCCCTCATCGGAATGTGCGACTACATGAACCTCATCCACACGGTATCGCTCAGCTGCGAGCCTGCACAGCTCTCGTTCGCGGCACCGCTCACCTACAACGGCACCGTTTCAGAGGGCACGCTCGTGTACAACGACCTTTTCACCATCTACCCATTCGAGAACCAGCTCTTCGTAGTCAAGATGACAGGACGACAGATCAAGAACTTCCTCGAGTACTCTTACGAGCACTGGATCAACACTGTTTCCGGCAGCGGCGACCTTCTCCTCAAGCTCAGGAACCAGAGCGACCCCCGCACCGGACAGACCGGATGGTCATTCATCGGCAGGTCATATAATTTCGACTCTATGGCCGGAGCATACTACACCGTGGATGTGACCAAGCCTTACGGAGAAAGAGTCGAGATCAGCAAGCTTGCTGACGGAACGGAATTCAGCCTCGAGGGCGAATACAACGTGGCGATGACCTCGTACCGCGCAAGCGGCGGCGGTGACACCATGGGCGAAGGTGCCGGAATCGACACCGACAATATCGACGCAATCGTCGTGAAGCGCTATCCGGAGATACGCGAGGTGCTCTACGAGTACTTCAAGAACCACAAGGACGCTTCCGGAAGCATCATTCCTGTGACGAGCGAGGAACTCGCCAACCCAAGCGTAGTCGGAGAGTGGCATTTCGTACCTGAGGAGATTGCAGGACCTGCCCTTGCAAGGGATTTCGAGCGTCTTTTCCCATCTGTCAAGTAAATCCTAAAGCTATGGCAGACAATTATCTGGAAAGACAGATGCAAGATTATGAGGCGCGCAGGGCCGCCATTGAGAAGAAGAAGAGCGAACATCGCAAGAAACTCATGGAAGCCTATCGCAAAAGACTTGCAGAACAACAGAAAAATAAGTAATTTCGCGACGTCCAAAGAATTTTTAAACAATTTTCAAAATACAACTATGGTATCTTACAAAGAACTCGGCCTTGTTAACACCAAGGAAATGTTTGCAAAGGCTGTCGCAGGTGGCTATGCTGTCCCTGCATTCAACTTCAACAACATGGAGCAGCTCCAGGCTATCGTAATGGCTGCAGCTGAGACCAAGTCTCCAGTTATCCTCCAGGTATCTAAGGGCGCTCGCAAGTACGCTAACGCTACCCTTCTCCGCTACATGGCAGAGGGTGCAGTAGCTTACGCTAAGGAGCTCGGTTGGGAGAAGCCTGAAATCGTTCTCCACCTCGATCACGGTGATTCATTCGAGACTTGCAAGGACTGCGTTGACAGCGGTTTCTCTTCAGTCATGATCGACGCTTCACACCTTCCATACGAGGAGAACATCGCCCTCACCAAGAAGGTAGTTGACTACGCACATCAGTACGACGTAACCGTAGAGGCTGAGCTCGGCGTTCTCGCAGGTGTTGAGGATGAGGTTTCTTCAGCAGTTTCACACTACACCAAGCCTGAGGAGGTTGTTGATTTCGCTACCCGCACTGGTTGCGACTCACTCGCTATCTCAATCGGTACTTCACACGGTGCTTACAAGTTCACTCCTGAGCAGTGCACCCGTGTCCCTAAGACTGGCAAGCTCGTTCCACCTCCACTCGCATTCGACGTTCTCCATGAGATCGAGAAGCAGCTTCCTGGTTTCCCTATCGTTCTCCACGGTTCTTCATCAGTTCCACAGGACGAGGTTGACACCATCAACGCTTTCGGCGGCAAGCTTCCTGATGCAGTAGGTATTCCTGAGGAGCAGCTCCCCGAGGCTTCCAAGAGCGCTGTCTGCAAGATCAACATCGACTCTGACTCACGTCTTGCTATGACCGCTGCTGTCCGCAAGCACCTTGTTGAGAATCCATCACACTTCGATCCACGTCAGTACCTCACTCCTGCACGTGACAACATGAAGAAGATGTACATCCACAAGATCTGCGAGGTTCTCGGTTCAAACGGCCACGCTGAGTAATTCTTACTCGACCACAAATCGCTGGACATCAGCAAACTAACATAATGACGGCTCCTTCTTTCGAGGGAGCCGTCATTCATTTGATCCGTTATGTATCAACACCTTACACGCACGGCAGCGCCGGTAAACCCTATTTCAGGACTGGACTGTTGCCGTGGCAGCTAAGTGACTGACATATAGGTACATAGATAAAATCGGGTGGTCGAAATTCGACTACCCAATTTTATTTAACTATCTGATTTGTAGCGTTTTATCTGCCACGGCAGCCCGCCGGAAGCACGGGCAGGTGACCAAAACAGCCGCATGGCCATGACAAATCACATCAATAGGCCGGAAGGATCAGGACCAGCGGCGAGAGCAGCACGGATTTCAGAGGAGGATACGTTGACCAGGGGCATGTCCAGAAGGACTATGCGGTAGTCGGGGTTCTCAGCAAGGAGAGCGTCACGAGCCGCCTCGTTGTCATAGCCGTCACGCGGGAAAGCCGCGAGTCCATAGGAAAGGAGTATGTGCCGGTATTCGCGCCAGCGCGAGAAGTTCGCGATCTGGTCACCGCCGGTCACGAGAGTTAAGGAATCCTCCGGATAAAGTTCCTGGAGGACGTCGAGTGTCACATAGGTATAATTCGGCTGAGGAAGATGGAGCTCGATATCGCTGACCTCTACCTTGCCGTCAAGCTCCGGATGACGCGCGACCGCTTCAATAGCCGCATGATAGCGGCTCTCCCCTGTCGCCCCGTCGATCTCCTTCAGAGGATTCTTCGGAGACACGACAAGCAGAACCTTGTCGAACTTCTCGACAAGATTCCTCAGAATCGCCAGATGGCCGATGTGCAGAGGATTGAACGATCCGCTGTATACCGCGATGTCCATTACTTTGTAAGAAACTCGTCTACTATTCTCTCCGCATTAGCAAAAGTCTCGGCAAGGACATCGTTTACGAGATCTACGTCAAACTTGCCTGCAGCAAACTCAAGCTCAGAAGATGCCTTTGCGAGACGTTCCTCGATAGCCTCCATGGTGTCTGTAGCACGTCCGATGAGACGTTCGCGGAGAGTCTCCAGCGAAGGAGGGCAGATAAGAATGCTGAGCGCCTGATCTCCGAAGTACTTCTTGAGATTGTAGCCACCCTTGACATCGACATCGAAGATGATCACATGGTCATTGGCCCAGATACGGTCCACCTCTGACTTGAGTGTGCCGTAGAACTTATCCTGGTAGACCTCCTCATATTCGACGAACTTGTCCTCTGCGATAAGGGCACGGAACTCTTCCGGCTTGAGGAAATAGTACTCGACGCCGTGCTGTTCCTGGCCACGAGGTGCCCTGGAGGTCGCTGAGACCGAGAATTCGAACTCTGGATGGAGTCCAAGAAGATGATTGACCACTGTGCTCTTACCTGCTCCAGACGGAGCTGAAAATATGATGACTTTACCCATAGAGTTATATGTTTTCCGTTGTTTTCAGAACATAAGATGAATTGAGACGGCGCCAGATAGCGAGTATGATGCGCCTGAGGCTGATGTTGCCGATATGGAGCCAGCCTGCGAAGCGCCAGAAGGCCGAATAGAACTTCCATCCCATACCGGAGGTCGAGCCCCTCCTGCCCTTGCGCACATATCCGCTGACGACGCCGAGCACGTCAGAATACGCCATCTTCTCCAGTGCCTGCGGGAAATTGCCGTCGCCGTTGAGAACGATATGGTCCGGACAAAGCTTCACGACGCGATGCGCGACCCAGCGACCGTATGAATCACGACCGAGGATGAAGCTGCCGAGAACGATCTCCTCCCTGCTGCACGGAGATAGGACGATGCTGTCTCTGCCGCTCGCAAGGAATGGGTTCATGCTGTTTCCCTTGACCCTTATCTCCACGCTGCGACCCTCCGCGATGAACTTTTCCACCTCGGCGAACATGATGTCATTGGATATGACTTTGGTCTCCATTCAGACAAAAATAGAGAAAAAATCAATACATTTGCAATGATATGGATATGAACAGGAAATATCGTGTGGCCGGACATGAGTTCGAGCTGAGCTTCCCCGAGAGGATCGACCATGCGCATCTTCTGGATTCATATGAGCCGTTCAGGATCGAAGAATGCTGCAATCCGGCCTTCGCGCTGGAGGTAAAGGTCGGCGAACTTCCATACCCGGGAGAGCTCAAGGAACGCCTCAACGAGGAAGCACCGTACACCTGGCTCTACCTCAGGGAGGATGGAGGATTCAATTTCGGATTCTCGTTCAGCCCCGATTCCACCAGCTCGGTGCTCGAGTTCCACGGCAGCAGCGCAGTGCTCACCATCGCGGAAAGCACACCAAGGCGCGAGGCTGACACCTGCATAGGCAATGCGATGATGCTTCTCTATGCGTACAACACAGCAGCTGACCAGACGCTGATGATCCATGCGTCGGTATCGGTGAAGGACGGTCTCGGATATCTGTTCCTCGGCAAGAGCGGCACCGGGAAAAGCACCCACAGCCGCCTCTGGAAGGAGTGCATGCCGGACGTATGGCTGCTCAACGACGACAACCCCGTGCTGCGTGTCATCGACGGAAAGACCTATGTGTACGGCACCCCATGGAGCGGAAAGACTCCATGCTACAAGAATGAATTCGTACCTGTCCAGGCCATAGTGGACCTCGAACAGGCACCGGAGAACACAATAACCCGACTCAGCCCTCTGCAGGGATATGCAGCGCTGATGCCGTCATGCTCGAGCATGAAATGGGACAGGAAGTGGGCTGACGCGGAACACTCGACCCTCGAGAAGGTAATAATGGGCGTCGGTTGCTGGCACCTGAGGTGCCTCCCGGACACCGATGCAGCAAAGCTTAGTTACGAAACATGCAGGCCAAGGTAGACATAAAGTACATCAAGTGGTTCATGACTGCGGCAAAGCCGTACAGATGGACCATAATCATCTCCATAGTCTGCCACCTCGTGCTGGTGGTACTCGCGCTCGCGTACGTTTATGTGAGCAAGGCCCTCGTCGACATTGCGACCGGCAACACGGAGTCTGCCGAGATGTTCGGGATCACCGGCATGCGCTCAGGGCTCATCGCTTTCGGTCTTGCGATGGTCGGAATCATCCTCCTCAGGACCTTCCTCATGGGCTTCAAGGGCCTGCTCCAGACCAAGGCGTCGGTGAAGCTCCGCAATGCGCTCCGCCAGAAGCAGTTCGACGGGCTCATGAGACTCAGCGGCGACGTTCGCGGGAAATTTCATTCCGGAGACATACTCAACCGTATCCAGGACGACAGCTCGACGGCAGCTACGACCAGTTGCAGCACCATTCCTAACCTCATCGGTACAGCCTGCCAGTTCATCGCTGCCTTCATCTACCTCGTGTCGATAGAGGCAAGGCTCGCGTGGGTGCTCGTGATCGTGCTCCCTGTCGGTATCGTGGGCGGAAAGTACCTGATGAGGAAAATGAGGAATCTCACCCTCGACGTGAAGAAAAACGACAGCAAGGTCCAGAGCCATGTACAGGAAAGCGTACAGCACCAGACCCTGATCAAGACCCTCGAATACGATGCGGAGAGTTCAGCGACCCTCACAGGACTGCAGGACGAGCTCTATGAGAAGACGATGAAGAGGACCAGGTTCACCATGTGGGCGCGCATAATCATGGGCCTTTCGATGGCCGGAGGCTACGCGATCGCATTCCTCTGGGGCGTCGTGGGAATATACCATGGAACCGTGACTTATGGTCTCATGACGGCATTCCTCCAGCTCGTGGGACAGCTCCAGCGTCCGCTCATCCAGATGGGCGACGAGCTTCCGACTATCTTCCACAGCACCGCGTCCATCGACCGACTCGAGGAGCTCAATGACCTCCCACAGGAGGAGATCGTAGAACCGGAGATGGTCCAGGGCCCTGCCGGCATCAATGTAAGCAATCTAAGGTTCAGGTACGCGGACGGCACCGTGGACGTATTCAAGGACTTCAGCCACGACTTCAAGCCGGGCACCAAGACGGCCATCGTGGGACACACAGGAATCGGCAAGAGCACGCTCATCAAGCTCATGCTCTCGCTCGAGAAGCCTAGCGATGGCAAGCTCGTCATCTATGGTTCCGACGGCACCGAAAAGCCTATCTCAGCAGCAACTCGCTGCAACATGGTATATGTACCTCAGGGCAACAGCCTCTTCAGCGGCAGCATACGCGACAACCTCAAGATGGGTAAGCCTAACGCAAGCGAGGCAGAGCTCGTGGCTGCGCTCAGGCTCGCGGCTGCGGATTTCGTGCTCGACCTTCCGAAGGGAATGGACACCCAATGCTTCGAGGCCGGTGGCGGTCTGAGCGAGGGTCAGGCGCAGAGAATCGCGATTGCGAGGGCACTCCTCCGCCCGGGTTCCGTGCTCCTTCTCGACGAGTTCAGTTCGGCGCTCGACGAGGCCACCGAGACCATGATGCTCGAGAGGCTGACCGCCAAGGACAATGACAAGACAATGATATTCATCACCCATCGCCAGAAGGTTTCAGAATTCTGCGATGACATATTAGCTTTATCGTAATGGAACTCAAGAGCGGATTCACCCTGCGTGACTTTCTCGGCGAGAAGATCGTGCTCGCCGAAGGCATAGAGAACATCAATTTCAACAAGATGCTGTCACTGAACGACAGTGCAGCCTATCTTTGGGAGAAGTTCTACGGGACACAGTTCGAGCTTGCGGATGTCGCCGCAGCGCTCGTGGAGAAATATGGGATCGACCAGGAGCTCGCCGACAAGGATGCGGCAGCGCTCGTGGGAAGTTGGAAGGATGCCGGAGTGATGGCAGAGTAGCCGTCAGGCATTATATGGAATGACCTGGGAGTCCTTACTGGACACCTTTCCAGGATGCAGGGACCGGCGCCTCGATGGTGACCGGTTCTTTCTTTACAGGATGTACGAACTCGATCCTGCGTGCATGGAGGCATATTCCTCCGTCAGGATTGCTGCGCGGAGCACCGTACTTGAGGTCGCCCTTGATGACCATGCCTGCGCCCGAGAGCTGGCAACGGATCTGGTGATGACGGCCGGTGAGGAGCTGGACCTCGAGAAGGAAGTAGCGGTCAGTCTTGCCGATTGACCTATATATAAGTTTCGCGCGCTTGGCTTCCTTGGTGGGGGCAACGTCCGGCTGGCCTGGCTTAGGCTTGATGATGTATGCCTTGTTCTGCTTCTCGTTCCTGCCGAGCCAGTTCTCGAGAAGTTCCTCCTCTTTCTTCGGAGCCGAGCAGACGAGAGCCCAGTAGAACTTATGGACCTCACCGTCGCGGAACATGGCGGTCATCCTCTCGAGCGCCTTTCCTGTCTTGGCAAGTATGCAGATTCCGCTGACAGGACGGTCGAGTCGGTGAGGTATGCCCATGAACACCTTACCGGGCTTGGAATCGCGCTGTGCGATGAAAGCCTTGTATGTCTCGGCGATGCACTCATCCCCTGTCTTGTCGCCCTGGATGATCTCTCCGACCTTCTTGTTCACTATGAGAAGGTGGTTATCCTCGTAAAGAATTCGTGACTGAAGGTCAGCAAATTCCTCTTTTGTCAGTTCTCTGTATTCCATAATGGCGCAAAGGTAGTACAATTTCTGCCAAATTGTCAGTGGAATCCAAGATATTTGACATGGCACGCGATTCGTTATTTCCTTGTCGTCCGGCCACGAAGCCGGGTTAAGTTTGACAATAGTTAAAAAAGGAAATATATTATGGGAAAAATCATCGGAATTGACCTCGGTACTACGAATTCATGCGTAGCCGTAATGGAAGGAAACGAGCCTACCGTCATCATCAACAATGAAGGACAGCGCACTACCCCATCCGTAGTCGCATTCGCAGACGGTGGCGAGAGAAAGATCGGTAACCCTGCAAAGCGTCAGGCGATTACCAATCCATACAAGACCATCTTCTCTATCAAGAGATTCATGGGTGAAAACTATGACCAGGTAGGAACTGAAATCGCACGAGTTCCTTACAAGGTTGCAAAGGGTGACAACAACACTCCACGCGTCGACATCGACGGACGTCTCTACTCTCCACAGGAGATTTCAGCAATGATTCTCCAGAAGATGAAGAAGACCGCAGAGGAGTATCTCCGTCAGGAGGTTACTGAGGCTGTCATCACCGTACCTGCATACTTCTCTGACTCACAGCGTCAGGCAACCAAGGAGGCAGGTCGCATCGCAGGTCTCGACGTAAAGCGTATCATCAACGAGCCTACCGCAGCTGCTCTCGCTTACGGTCTTGACAAGAAGAACAAGGACATGAAGGTCGCTGTGTTCGACCTCGGTGGAGGTACCTTCGATATCTCTATCATGGAGCTTGGTGACGGCGTGTTCGAGGTTCTCTCAACCAACGGCGACACTCACCTCGGAGGTGACGATTTCGACCAGGTTATCATCGACTGGCTCGCTCGCGAGTTCGCGATGGAGAACGGCGGCATCGACCTCAAGAAGGACCCTATGGCACTCCAGAGACTCAAGGAGGCTGCAGAGAAGGCAAAGATCGAGCTTTCAAGCCAGACCTCGACTGAGATCAACCTCCCTTACATCATGCCTGTAGACGGTATCCCTAAGCATCTCGTGAAGACTCTCACCCGTGCCAAGTTCGAGCAGCTTGCTGACGACCTTATCCAGAAGACCCTCCAGCCATGTAAGAAGGCCCTCAGCGACGCAGGTCTCCAGGCATCTCAGATCGACGAGGTTCTCCTCGTAGGTGGATCTACCCGTATCCCTGCGATCCAGGAGCTCGTAAAGCAGTTCTTCGGCAAGGAGCCTAACAAGAGCGTAAACCCTGACGAGGTAGTTGCAATCGGTGCATCAATCCAGGGTGGCGTGCTCGCAGGCGACGTGAAGGACGTACTCCTCCTCGACGTTACTCCGCTCTCACTCGGAATCGAGACCCTCGGCGGCGTGATGACCAAGCTCATCGAGTCTAACACCACCATCCCTACCAAGAAGAGCCAGGTATTCTCTACCGCAGCTGACACCCAGCCTTCAGTCGAGATCCGCGTGCTCCAGGGAGAGCGTCCAATGGCAAAGGACAACAAGCTCATCGGAGAGTTCCATCTCGACGGCATCGCTCCTGCACCACGTGGCGTTCCTCAGATCGAGGTAACCTTCGATATCGACGCAAACGGTATCCTCAACGTATCTGCAACCGACAAGGCTACAGGCAAGGCACAGAACATCCGCATCGAGGCTTCTTCAGGTCTTTCTGACGAGGAGATCAAGAGGATGCGTGACGAGGCCAAGGCAAACGAGGAGGCAGACAAGGCTGAGAAGGAGCGTATCGACAAGATCAACAACGCTGACGCAATGTGCTTCCAGACCGCAAAGAACCTCAAGGAGTACGGCGACAAGATTCCTGCTGACAAGAAGGAGGCTATCGAGAAGGCCAACGAGGAACTCAAGAAGGCAGTTGAGGCTAAGAACATCGCTGACATCGACCGCTACAACAAGGAGCTCGAAGAGGCATGGCACGCAGCTTCAGAGGACATGGCAAAGGCAGCTCAGGCTGGCCAGCAGCAGGGTCCTCAGGACTTCGGAGGTCAGCAGCAGGGCCCTCAGGGACCAGACGTTGACGAGCAGTAATACCACTCCGCACACACGGAAACATGATAAAACCCGACGGTATCCCCGCCGGGTTTTCTTTTTAGGATTCTTTTTCGTACTTTTGTACTGCACACTACTTAGAAAAACTATGTCGATCAGAAAGTTACTTGCCACTGCACTTGCCGTGGTCACCTTTACCGTAGGATATGCTTATGAGCCTACGGTCACCGACCCGGTCGTCATCGTCACTTCATACAATCCCGACGTAAAGAGCATCAGCGATAACCTGGCAGCCTTCACCGAAGCATATTCGAAATCTGGTTGCCAGAATCCCGTCATTCTGGAGAACATGCACTGTCTCAACCTCTCGGAATGTCTGAGATGGAAGAACAGACTGTGGAATCTCCTCGAAAAGTATTATACAGACGGGAAACAGCCTGCTGCCATAGTTCTCCTTGGAACAGAGGCGAGTTCCAGCTATTTCTCCATCACCCAACCAGTACTCAAGGAAACACCTGTCATCTTCGGAATGAGGGGTGACAACATGACTCTCCTTCCCGAGTACGGAGTCAACCTCGCAGAATGGCAGCCTGAGAGCTATTATCTCACGCAGGACTTCAAGGACTACAACATAGTCGGAGGACTCGTATACGAATATGACATCGAGAAGAGCCTCGCCCTGATTGACAATCTGAAGACCAAGATCGACACCCTCGCATTCATATCGGACAACACCTTCGGAGGCGTCACCATGCGCTCACACTTCGACAAGTACATGGAGTCGCATCCCAAGTATGCGGTCAAGCATCTTGACGGTCGAATGACGACCTTCCCTCAGCTCGACCAGGAACTCTCTAAACTCACCGAAGGAACTGCGATAGTCCTCGGAACATGGCGTATCGACAAGTCCGACAGCTATGCCCTCAAGAACACCACATACACCCTCGCATACAGTAACCCATCAATCCCTGCAATCACCCTTGCATCTGTGGGTATGGGTCACTGGGCACTTGGAGGATATGTCCCGGACTATATCACACAGGGAGGTCTTCTTGCTGACGCAGTGACTGACTACCTCAAGACTGGAAAGCCTTCCGAAATCAAGAAGATATCCAGCACCTACACCATTGACTACAACGTGGCTACCAGGATGGACTATCCACTCAACGAGGTGCCAAGGCCACGCAAGCTCATCAATGAGCCCGTAAGCTTCTTCAAGGAGAACATGGCGCTGATCATCATCATCTCGCTGATATTCTTCATCCTCACAAGCTGCCTCGCCCTCACGGGATGGCTGCTCAAGCGAAGCAAGAAGCTGCAGCACAGCCTCGAGAAGAGAAGCGAGGAACTTGCCATAGAAAGGGACAGGGCAGAGAAGGCCAGCGCGATGAAGTCTTCGTTCATCTCGAACATCAGCCATGAGATCCGAACACCGCTGAATGCCGTCGTAGGATTCTCCCAGCTGCTCTCCAATGAGGAGCTTGGACTCGAACCTGCGGAAAAGGCTGAATACGGAGAGCATATCCTGATGAACTCCAAGGTCCTCCTCAACCTCATCGACGAGGTGCTTGACCTCTCCAGGATGGATGCCGACAGAATAGCGTACAAGATAATGGACAACAACCTCGTCGACATCGCCAATGCAGCAGCAGACGCAGCAAGGCTGGACATCAATCCGGAGGTCGCGGTCCTCGTACACTCCGACTCGGGAAAGGTCATGATCGAGACTGACAAGGAGCGACTATATCAGGTATTCTGCAACCTTCTCAGCAACGCGAAGAAGTTCACTGATGCAGGAAGCATCACCATCGACATCGAGACGCCACAGGGAAAGGACTACGTTGTGGTCAAGGTTTCCGATACCGGAGCTGGCATCCCTGAAGGCAAGGCTGAATCAATCTTCGACCGTTTCGTGAAGCTGGACCCTTACAAGCAGGGAACAGGCCTCGGGCTCTCTATCGTCCAGTCCATCGTCACTCACTTCGGAGGCAGCATCAAGGTTGACACCGACTATAAGAAAGGTGCGCGTTTCGTGTTCACCCATCCTTATAAGCAGTAGGCTGTACTCCTCGGTAAAAGCTCGCGAAAAATAAGTTCCTGCGACTGACCACATCGGTCCGCCTATCTGTCATAGCGGTGGAATGTCTTTGACCCACCGGTCTCCGAGACGTAGGTGTAGTTCTTGTTGGAAACCTTCACATAGTCCTGTTCGTATTGGGCTTGATTCTTAGCTTCGACAGTGCCTCTCGAAGATCTGTCCGGATTATACATGCTGTCATGAGCAGGATAGCTTCCCTCTGAAGTCCTGTAGTTGAGTGAGAACATGCGTACAGACGTCACTCCCCTGGAATCCCTGATCTTCACCGGAAGCAAGGTATTGTCCTGTGTCCTCAACGTCACGGTCAGGTTCACCTTGTCCGGCAAGGCAAAGACGGCGAAAACCTGACGAGGGAGATTCCCGCTTTCAGTCGACTGATGCCAGTAATCCCTGTTCAGAGCGAAGAAGGTGTTTTCTATTCCATAGTCAGTCATGATAGTCCGCTGTTCCTCCTGTGGTCCTATAACGAACGAATTGGTCAACTCCTTCCTATAATACTCGTAATGAAGCGCGCCATCCTTCTTTTCCCGCCAGGACAATGAAGAGACACACTCACAGCTGACCTCGGCCACTACGTTGCCTGTTCGCAAGCTCTGATCTCCCCATACATACAACACGAAGCCAGTGCCTTCCTTCCACTGGACGGAGAATTCGACAGCTTCCTTCCTGTGTATGCCGACAAAGTCTGACGGTCTAAGATTCTCAAAGGCGTTATACTGGCTGATTCCGCTCCACAATCGATTTCCGTCAGCATCCCAGGCTCGGCTGGAGTAATACCGGACATCGCTGAGAGCAGTGTTCGTCACCCCTCCCGTATAGTTATAGTAATCCGCGTAGGAGAAGCCGACAGAATGTCCTCCGACAGTCTTCAGGATGAGATCTCCGACGCATTCCTGCCAATTGCTTCCCACATTATCCACAACCTTCCTATGCATGGCATAAGGAGAGGACATAGTATAGTTTGCTGCTCTCTGGACATGATAGCTTCTCATCGCCTTACGCTGCCTCGTATCCGGATTCAGAGGAGTACAGTCCTCGTAGCTGTCTGCGCGAGACGGCTCCAGGACAAAATCCGTCATCGAGCCCACCAGATCATTCAGGACCGGACTGTTCCCGGACAGGAAGCTCACATCGGAGCAGTCACGAAGAGCATCCAATGAGGAATAATGTCTTCCAGTATAGAACATTGAGCCCTCCAATGTGATTCCAGATGGATTGCTGACCACCAAGCGGTAGTCGCTCACATCCCGGCTCACCGATCGTGGATACCCGTCTATATTCGTTTGGGAGCCGCAATGCCACAGTTCGATAGGGACTATGTCAAAAGACAGAGGAAGGCTGATACCCTCCGCATTCGAAGAGTTCAAGCGGCAATCCCAAATAGGAACGGAGTTCGATGCGTACTGGCCATAGAGGCGTGAAAGCTCGCGGTTCAGAGATTCTGCATCTCCCCTGTTCCCCATGGACAGGACAAGACTCGCTGCCGGTCCATCGCTTCGTTCTGAACCCATGGACAGCACCGCACTCTGGCTATTTGCGACTGCACCGTCTACAGTTGTATTTCCGGAGCCACATGAAGCTCTCTGCTCAATGTCCACGAGGATGTCCGAATACTTTCCCAGGTCGAAGTCGTATGCTGCAGAGGAATTCAGATTTCTTCCCTGCCTGTCCACAAGGAATATGTCGGCCACAGAAGGATCTCCGTTAACTACGGGCCTCAACAATTCCGCATCCGACACTCTCATTCGAGCCTTCCTGACGACGACAGGCTTATCGGCATCGTGAGTGAGGTCACTTATCGGCATACCGTCAGGGCCGAAAAGATAAAGCACGTTTCCTATGCCCGCAGTCGGCATTTCCGCCTTCATGACGCAGCTCAGCACATTGCCCTGAGTATCTATCGAGCCAAAGCTCAAATCGTCAGAAACAACTCCAGCACGAACCAGACGCAGGCTGCAGCCCGTAAGATCCTCTGCCAGCATCTTCACCAGTCCAGGGCGTAGAGTCACCTGAATACGGGCGCTCTCTCCGACATAGAGGTCATCGACATCATGCATGCCCTGCACAATCTTCCAGGATCCCAAGCCAAGCTTATAGCGAGTCTTGTTTTCGACTCTCCAGGACACTTCCCTCAGACCTCCAGGAGTCAGCAGAAGGGTCAGATTATACTCATGGTTTCGCACAAGATCAAAGTTGGTACAATCATCCTCTCCCGGATACAGACGATAAGTCACAGAACCGTCCATGACTGACTCATCCCTGAAGCGGCATAAGACTTCCAGATAGGTACATCGCTCCGGATGGGACAGATTGCCGGGGACCTTGCTCATTGGATCCAAATTGCCCGGCAGAAGCGTTCCTTGGCAGTTCTCAAGCGTATACAAGATGACAGGATAGCCTGCATTCAAGGATGCCAGATCAGATTGAGATGCATAATCTCCATCCATGACGACAGGTTTTCCTGCCGGAGCCGCAGTCTCGGCACGACTCCCGGACTCACCGAAAGGCGTAACGGCCGCTGCTCCCTGCATAAGTCGCACGGACACCACCTCAAGCTCATCCATGGCACCAGAATCCAGTCTGAAACTGATTTCCGAGACCATCCTTTCGAAGAGAACGTTTACGACATCGCCATCCTTGGCCACGTAGTGAGTATCGGACCAGGCCATAGGGATTCCCGAGTCCAGATCCTTAATTCTCGATAAGGACACGCTCAACGACGTCAGGTCAGATTCCTTTGCCGGGAAATCAGGTTCGCCCACGTTCGCAAGGGCATATACCGCATACTCTGCCCCTCTGACCAGTTTCATGGAAACGGTCTTGGAGCTTGATTCCAGGTACTGCGTGGCCTCAATTCGTCCTCGCCTGTATGCCGCTATACAATAGTCCGAGACAGCATCTACATTTGCTGAAATGCTGCTCTTCGTGGCCTCGTCCCAGTCGGCACAGAAACTGACCTCGACAATCTCCACTTCGCCGTCAGATTCTTCAGAAATAAGCAGATCGCTGGTGCACGAATAGGCCCAGGAAAGGCTCAGAACGGCAATCAGAGCCTTTGAAAGCAGGTTCCCGCGCATAATTATTTCAGTTTAAAATCACTGATGTTCTTTATCCCCGGCAGACCGTAGTATGAGGACACTATATCCCCTTTTATATAGACTTTCCTGCCCAGGTTATCAGGGTTGTCGACCAGATTCAGCGCCGTTCTTATAGCTCCGGAAGGGAGCTGCACAGACATGCATGAAGACTTGACGGAGACTGAGGACTTCGAGGCAATCGCCAGGTGGGTAGACGAACTGAACGGGCCGCTGAAACTTATTCCCGTAGCGGAAGAAGTCATGTCACCTCCGACTATGTAACCCGTAACCCATACCCCAGCCTTTCCTATATTGTTCTTCGCATCAGACACCGAAAGAGCCGACTCCATATCATCTCCCCCTGAGCCGGAACCTCCAATCACATAGGAATCCGAGACATAGTTTCGCGTCGTATCCACGGACACGCTTATACCTCCCGAGGCAGCGGAAGAACCGCCGGAAGAAGATGCCGAAACCGATACATTCAAGGTAAGGATCTCCTGGCTTTCGAGAGTCTTTGTAAGCAAGGTTGTTTCACTTGCGCCTTCATTTAGGACAAGGGAAACTGAGCCCGGCTTAAAATAGGCAATTCGCGTTTCTCGATATGCGTAGAGCAGTTTTCCCTCATTAGACTTCAGAAAAAGAGAGGCCTGAGGGTAGGCCGTAAGGAATTCAGGAGCAACCTTGAGTTTCATGCCTGAATTAATCTGTCTGCAGACCATTTCCACATTCGCCACAGCACCCGGATTCACGACCACGCACTGCTCGTCACCATACTGCGGAGCATCGAACTGAGGCTTGGAAAATTCAGAAGAAACCAGCTTCACATCATAGGTTCCGGACTTCACCAGAAGAGACTCCGGAGACGCCCCGTACAGTCCGGAATATATCACCGAGCCATCAGATTTCGAAATGGTCAGGATAAAGTCATTTGTATCGGGAATATCGACGACGGCCTTGCTCGGCGTAAGGGACTCCGTCACCACCCTGAGACTTATGTACCCTTCTTGCTTTCCTTCGAGCCACGCGCATGATGTACAGAACACCAGAAGAAGGGCCAGCGGTGCAAGGCTCGCAAAAAATCTCTTTCTCATATCCATCGTACCTCCCCCGCTACAGGAAGCAATCGCAAAATAAGAAAAGAGCCTGCCAATCGGCAAGCTCTCGACTCATATTTGCATTTTTTCGTAGCGTTTTAATTTTTTCCTACTCCTTCACGACGCGAATCTTGGCGTATTTGAGAATGAGTATCTTCTCCCCATAATCGTCGAAGAGTATCCTCGCCTTTAGATCCACCGCCGATCCGGAGAGATCGACTATCTTTCCGAAGCCGAAACGGTTGTGCTGAACCCTGACGCCGACCTTGAGCTCGGAAACCGGAGACGGGATGAAATCCACTTCCGCCGTCGGGAGAGGACGCTGGCCTGTACCGGCCGGACGCGATATCGGACGCGCTGAGCCTGACGTAGAAGGGCGACGCTCGGTGACGGCACTGCTGCTGCCACCGTATGAATATCCCTGACCACGGGAAGAGCCTCCGCCATAGCTGCCACCGCGAGACGAGCCTCCGCCATAGCTGCCACCACGAGACGTTCCTGTCCCATAGCCACCACCGTAGGAACTTCCAGAACCGCTGCCACAAGAACCGCCACGGGTCTGCCCCCAGAAAGGAGCACCGTCGTCCATGTCGCCGACAGCGCCGACAGGAAGCGGATTCTTTATGTATCGAGGATCAATCTCCCTGACGAAACGAGACGGAGAGTTGAACTCGGTCTTGCCATTGCGCATGCGCTGCTTGGAATATGTTATTACGAGCACGTTCTTGGCCCTGGTCATCGCAACATAGAAAAGTCGCCTTTCTTCCTGAATATCAGCAGGAGAAGCCAGCATTCCACCAGTTGGGAAGAGGTTCTCCTCCATGCCGGACACGATGACGTAAGGAAACTCGAGACCCTTCGAAGTATGCACGGTCATCAGCGCGACCTTATTGTCTGAATCCTCATCGTCCTCCTCCTTCACGTCGATGGCGCTCAGAAGCGAAATGTTCTCGAGGAAGGCACCGAGAGTGACGACAGGGAGGTCAGACTCCGAAATCTGGAAATCATCCGGAATGGATGTTCCGTCTCCGCCGGCATTCATCTGGATAGCTTCGAAATCCTCGTTGTGACGCTCCTCCACGAAGCCCTTCACCGAGTTCAGGAGCTCCTCGACGTTCGCAGTCCTGCTCTGTCCCTCGATTGACGTGTCAGCCCTGTACATCGCGAGTATGCCGGACTCCATGGCCACGGACACGGCAAGCTTGTATGCGTCCGTAGGAGGCACACTCCTAAGCTGCTGACTATCATCACCATCATCCACTATCCGGCCTACAGCCTCGACGCTGAATTTCCGAATCATATCGCAGAACTCACGTATCTTTGCGACCGCTGCAGCCCTGCCGAAATAGCTGGCTATATCCTCAAGGTATGCTGCCTCTATGAGCGTACATCCATGCTCGGCAGCAGCCTTCGCAAGAGCATCGACCGAAGTGTCTCCGATGCCCCTTGCCGGCTTGTTCACCACCCTCCTGAAGGACTCGTCGTCACGCGGGTTCACCACGAGCTTGAAGTATGCCATAAGGTCCTTCACCTCCTGCCTGTCGAAGAATGAATTACCCGAATATATCATGTACGGGATGTTCCTCTTTCGGAGCATCTCCTCTATCGCGCGGGACTGAGAATTGGTCCTATAGAGAACAGCAAAGTCCTGATACTGAGCCTTATCAGCCTGTATCCTCGATACAATCTCATTTGCGATGAGCATAGCCTCCTCCTTGTCCGTATAGCCTTCTACGAGCTTGATGAGTTCTCCCTCCTCTCCTGCAGAGAAGCAGGTCTTGGGAATCCTCGCCTCGTTCTTCTCAATGAGAGTGTTCGCAGCATTCACGATGACCTGTGTGGAGCGGTAATTCTGCTCCAGGCGGAAAATCTTGGACTCGGGATAGTCCTTGCGGAAATTGAGTATGTTCTCGACCTTCGCACCACGGAAAGCATAGATGGACTGCGAGTCGTCACCTACCACGCAAAGATTGTGGTGGGCAGCGCTCAAAGCCTTGAGTATCAGATACTGAGCATAGTTGGTATCCTGATACTCATCCACCATTATGAAGCTGAATCGTCCAGCGATCTCGTTGCGTGCCTGCTCATGGTTGCGGAGCAGGATGTTCATGTTGAAGAGTATGTCGTCGAAGTCCATGACTCCGGCGGCGCGGCACTTCTCCCAATATCTCTGATAGATGTCGACCAGCCTACCCTTCTTCGCACGTACGTCGTTCTCGATTGCCGCGCCGTTGGCCCTGTATGAGCCCGGCGACACAAGCGAGTTCTTGGCCGAGGATATGCGCGCGAGCACATCCTTTGGCTTGTATATCTTGTCGTCCAGCTGGAGTTCCTTGATACATGTCTTCACCAGGCTCGTAGAATCGCTCTGATCATAGACCGTGAATTCCTTCGGGTAGCCGAGAAGGTCAGCATAGTCCCTGAGGAAACGAATGAACACCGAATGAAAGGTTCCCATCTGGATTTTCCAGGCATTTCTGCCACCCACCATCTGGGCGACTCTCTCCTTCATCTCAGACGCTGCCTTCTTGGTGAAAGTAAGGGAAAGGATCCTCGAAGGATCGCATCCCTGAGCTATCAGATACGCGATTCTGCTTGTCAGTACGCGTGTCTTACCTGAGCCTGCACCCGCCACGATAAGTACCGGTCCATCCACACAGCTGACAGCTTTCTTCTGCTCGCTGTTCAGCCCCTCCAAAATAGCACTTATTTTCTCTTCCATAGTGACGCGAAAATACACAAAAAATGCGTATATTCGCGACGCGTTTTTAAGAAAACTCAAAAACAGTTTAAATAATGTCAAACAACATCCAATTGAAAAAAGGTCTCAACATCCCTATCTCGGGTGCTGCGGACCAGTCAATCAGGAAGGTGATCGTACCCGATGTAGTCGCTGTAAAGCCGACTGACTTCAGGGCTCTCAAGGCCAAGCTCGCAGTCAAGGAAGGCGACCGTGTCCTTGCAGGTTCACCAGTCCTGATCAACAAGGAGTGCGCCGACATCGTCTTCACATCACCAGTAAGCGGTACTGTGGCAGAGGTTGTCAGGGGCGAGAAGAGAAAGTTGCTTGAGGTCCGCATCAAGGCAGACCAGGCTGTTGAGTATGTTGATTTCGGCAAGCAGGACGTCAAGGCTCTTGACGCAGAGGCTGTCAAGGCTCTCCTCATGAAGAGCGGTCTCTGGGCTTGTCTTATCGAGCGTCCTTACGGCGTCGTGGCTAACCCAGCCGCTGCCCCTAAGGCCATCTTCGTTTCAGCATTCTCTACCGCACCTCTCGCAGCTGAGGTTGAGTTCGCTCTCGCAGGCGAGCTCGCAAACATCCAGGCAGCCGTATGCGCTCTCGGCAAGATCGCTCCGGTACACATGTCATTCGCCAGCGAGCAGTCAGCTTTCTACGGCGTTGAAGGTGCTACCAAGCATGTCTTCACCGGTGCTCACCCCGCAGGCAACGTAGGTGTCCAGATCCATCATGTATGCCCAATCCAGAAGGGCGAGACCGTATGGACCGTGACCATGCACGAGCTTGCAATCATCGGTCGTCTCCTCAACACCGGTAAGTATGATGCCACCCGCACCATCGCAGTGACCGGTCCTAAGGCTATCAAGCCTGCCTATGTAAAAGCTGTCGCTGGTATCTCAATCAGCGCACTCAAGGAATTCTTCGACGCTTCAGAGGGTCTCCGCTATGTCAGCGGCGACTGCCTCACCGGTAAGAATGTCGGAGCAGAGGGTTTCCTCAGCTTCCACGACAACCAGGTGACCATCCTCAAGGAGGGTAACGAGTATGAGGCCTTCGGCTGGGCAAAACCTTTCAGGTTCAAGCAGTTCAGCTCATCTCACACCTACTTCCACTGGATTCTCAGCTGGCTCAGCCCTAAGCAGTACGACCTCGACACCAACCTCCACGGAGGCGAACGTGCATTCGTCGTATCTGACGTTTACGGCAAGGTATTCCCAATGAACCTCTTCCCTATCTACCTCACCAAGGCTTGCATCGCCAAGGACATCGACAAGATGGAGAAGTTCGGTATCTATGAAGTCCTCGAGGAGGACCTTGCACTCTGCGAGTATGTCTGCCCTTCAAAGATCAACATCCAGCAGTACATCGCAGAAGGCATTGAACTCATGATCAAGGAAATGGCTTAAAGACGAAGAATTATGAACGCAAGAAATATCGTAGACAAGATCAAGCCTACCTTTGAGAAAGGTGGCAAGCTTGGATTCCTCCATTCTACATTCGACGCCTTCGAGACATTCATGTTCGTCCCTAACACCACCACCAAGAGCGGTGCGCACGTAAGGGACTGCGTCGACATCAAGCGCGTGATGATCATCATGGTTCTCGCCCTCGTTCCTGCATTCCTCTTCGGAACATGGAACATCGGCTACCAGCACAACCTCGCATTCGGTCTCGGATGGGGTTTCTGGAACATAATCTGGTACGGTCTCGTAAAGATCATCCCGCTCGTACTCGTAACTTACATCATCGGCCTCGGCATCGAGTTCACCTCGGCACAGCTCAACGGCCATGAGGTCAACGAGGGTTACCTCGTTACCGGATTCATCCTCCCTCTCATCGTCCCAGTAGACGTTCCTCTCTGGATGCTCGCAATCGCTACCGCATTTGCAGTCATCATCGGCAAGGAGGTCTTCGGCGGCACCGGTATGAACATCTGGAACCCTGCACTCATCGCACGTGCATTCCTCTTCTTCTCATACCCTAGCAAGATGTCTGGCGACAGCGTATGGGTAGGTGGCGTATCAAGGTTCAATGAGATCGGCAAGGCTTGGCAGGCAGGCAACGGCATCGTTGACGGCTTCTCAGGTGCTACCCCTCTCTCAGACCCAGCCGGCTACAGCGCTCTCGACATGATCATCGGTACCGTACCTGGTTCAGTCGGTGAGACTTCAGTAATCGCCATCCTCATCGGTGCAGCAATCATCATCTTCACCGGCGTCGCAAGCTGGAAGATCATGGTATCATCAATCGCCGGCGGTCTCATCGTAGGCTGGCTCGGTGGTCTCGTGATTCCAGACGCAGTACCTGCATGGTATCACCTCATCATGGGTGGTTTCCTCTTCGGTACCGTCTTCATGGCAACCGACCCTGTAACCTCTTGCCAGACCGAGTGCGGTAAGTGGATCTACGGATTCCTCGTAGGTGCCCTCGCCGTGATCGTACGTCTGTTCAACCCAGGTTACGCTGAGGGTATGATGCTCGCAATCCTTCTCATGAACACCTTCGCACCACTCATCGACCACTGCGTGATCGAGAGCACTCTCAAGAAGAACGCGAAGAAAGCAAGAATCGCATAAACAGACAGCACCATGAATACAAACAGTAACGTATATACAGTTATCTACACGACAGTTGTCTGTGTATTGGTTGCAGCGGTTCTCGCATTCGTGTCACAGACCCTCAAGCCTCGTCAGGAGGCAAACGAGAAGGCTGAGACCATTTCGCAGATCCTTACTGCCGCTCAGTTCGGTGAGAAGTCATCATGGACTGACAACAACGCTACCATCAACTTCTACAAGGAGAACATCGCTTCTGCAGCAGTGATCGGTTCCAACGGTTACGCAAGCGCAGAGCTCAACAGCGCAGACGCTGAGATCTATACCGTATCAAAGCTCAAGGCTCAGAACTACAACATCAAGGGTGGTTCAGACGTAGAGCTTCCTGTATACATCTTCAAGAACGGCGTCACCGTGCTCCCTATCTACGGTGCCGGCCTCTGGGGTCCTGTATGGGGCTACATCGCTCTCTCTAGCGATCTCGAGACCATCGTAGGCGCATACTTCGATCACGAGAGCGAGACTCCTGGTCTCGGTGGAAAGATCAAGGATGATCCTGCATTCCGTGGCCAGTTCCCTGGCAAGAAGGTACTCTATGGCAATGGCAAGGCATTCAACATCGTCAAGGGCGGTGCAAACGGTATGGCCAACGGTATCGACGCCATCACCGGTGCAACCATGACCTCAAACGGTGTGGATGAGGCTATCAATAACTGGCTCGAGGCATACAAGCCATACGTGCTCGCTCAGAAGGCTGTGACCCGCGAGCCTGCACAGGACGGCATCATGCTTCTCAGCGAAGAAACTGTCAACGAATAATTGAGGAGGAGAAAGATTATGAACGAAAAAATGAAAGAAACAATCCTCAACCCGTTGTTCAAGGGCAACCCAATCAGTGTCCTCGTCCTCGGTATCTGCTCTTCACTCGCAGTAACAGTTGAGCTCAAGGGAGCCCTCGTGATGGCTCTCTCGGTCATCTTCGTGACCGGTCTCTCAAGTCTTGTCTGCTCACTTCTCAGAAAGACCATCCCTAGCCGAGTCCGTATCATCATCCAGCTCGTAGTCGTAGCCCTCATGGTAATCCTCGTGGACCAGCTCCTCAAGGCATTCGCATATGGCATCGACAAGCAGCTCAGCGTGTACATCGGCCTCATCATCACCAACTGTATCGTCATGGGCCGTATCGAGGCGTTCGCTCTCGGTAACAAGCCAATTCCGTCACTCCTTGACGGTATCATGAACGGTGTAGGTTATGGTATGATTCTCGTCGTTGTCGGTTTCTTCCGTGAGCTCCTCGGTTCAGGTACCCTCTTCGGTCTCCCTGTACTCTCAGCTATCGGTTACACCAACAATGGACTCGTTATCCTTCCTCCAATGGCCCTTATCTTCCTCGGATGCATCATCTGGGTACAGAGGGCAATCCAGAAGGACCTCCAGGAAAAATAACATCTAACTCAGATCGAAAATGGAATATTTAAGCTTATTCGTAAAGTCAATCTTCGTTGACAATATGATCTTTTCATACTTCCTCGGTATGTGCTCATACCTGGCAGTATCGAAAAACGTGAAGACAGCCAACGGTTTGGGTATAGCTGTTATCTTCGTGCTCTTTGTGACTCTCCCTATCAACTACCTCCTCAACAAGTACGTGCTCACCCCAGGTGCGCTCTCATGGCTTGGCGAGAGCTTTGCGACCGTTGACCTCAGCTTCCTCAGCTTCATCGTCTTCATGGCAGTCATCGCAGCCATCGTACAGATCGTGGAGATGGTAGTCGAGAAGTTCACTCCTTCCCTCTATGCTTCCCTCGGTATCTTCCTTCCGCTCATCGCCGTGAACTGCGCCATCCTCGGTGGTTCGCTCTTCATGCAGCAGAGGGATTTCGTGAACGTAGGTGAGTCTGCAGTATACGCCCTCGGTTCAGGTATCGGTTGGTATCTCGCTATCGTAGCTCTCGCAGCTATCCGTGAGAAACTCGCATACAGCCATGTCCCTGCACCTCTCAAGGGTCTCGGTATCACCTTCTTCACCGTAGGTCTCATGGGAATCGCTTTCATGGCCTTCATGGGTATTTCACTTTAATATATAGGAGAACAAGAATATGGCAAATACAATAATTGCGTCAATGGCCTTCATGGTCTTTGTGATCATCATCCTTGTTGCGCTTCTCCTTTTCGTAAAGGCTAAGCTTACTCCTAAGGGCAAGGTGAAGATCACCATCAATGGCGGTAAGAAAGAAGTTGAAGTAACCCCTGGCGGATCACTCCTCAGCACCCTCGCTGAGCAGAAGATCTTCCTCCCTTCTGCCTGCGGTGGTAAGGGTAACTGCGGCCAGTGCAAGTGCCAGGTCGTTGACGGTGGTGGTGAGATCCTCCCTACCGAGGTCGGTTTCTTCAACCGCAAGCAGATCCAGGACCACTGGCGCCTCGGCTGCCAGGTGAAGGTCAAGGAGAACATCGAGATCGTCATCCCAGATTCAGCTCTCAGCGTGAAGAAGCTCGAGTGCGAAGTCATCAGCAACGACAACGTGGCTACCTTCATCAAGGAGTTCACCGTCAAGCTTCCTGAGGGCGAGCACATCGACTTCAAGTCTGGTGAGTACATCCAGATCGACATCCCTGCTTACGAGCTCGACTTCAAGGACATCGACGTCGATCCTATCTACAAGGGCGACTGGGAGAAGTTCGGTTTCTTCGGACTCCACGCTTCAAACCCTGTTCCTACCGTTCGTGCTTACTCTATGGCCTCTTACCCTGGTGAGAAGGGCATCATCAAGCTCAACGTCCGTATCGCTACCCCTCCATTCGACAGGAGCGTTCCACGTGAGCTCGGTCCTAAGCTTCTTCCTGTAAACCCAGGTATCGGTTCATCATACGTATTCACCCGCAAGCCAGGTGACAAGGTGATCATCAGCGGTCCGTTCGGAGACTTCCTCCTTCCTAAGAACGACCCAGATTCACAGGAGTACATCTTCGTCGGCGGTGGTGCAGGTATGGCACCTCTCCGCAGCCACATCATGGAGCTCTTCAAGACCATCAAGACCGGCAAGGAAGTACATTTCTTCTATGGTGCACGTGCTCTCGTCGAGGCATTCTACCTCGAGGACTTCGCTGCTATCGAGAAGGAGTTCCCTAACTTCCACTTCCACCTCGCTCTCGACCGTCCAGATCCTGCAGCAGATGAGGCTGGTGTTAAGTATGTAGCAGGTTTCGTTCACAACGTGATGTACGAGACTTACCTCAAGGACCACGAGGCTCCGGAGGATATCAAGTACTTCATGTGCGGACCTCCTATGATGGTTGGTGCAGTCGTAAATCTCCTCGACTCACTCGGAGTTGCTCCTGAGAGCATTCTCTACGATAACTTTGGTGCTTAATCTGATTAAGCCATATAGAAAAAAAGGCGGTAACTTCGGTTATCGCCTTTTTGTTTTTTCCCTGGAGATAGATAGAAAAGGTCTGTAAAAATGACTTTCCTCTGAAATAATTGAATTTTCAGGGTGGGACGAACGGGATTTCGCAAGAAGTATTGTATATGATACGGCGGCTGGATAGCTTTGTCGTATGAAGGAACGAGGAGAAAGAGGAATTGCGGAGATCCTGGCAGCAATCGCTGCGCAGGCGCTGGTCCTGGCTACCGTCATGATAGAGATCATTGGATGCGAGAAATCCAGCGACATATTAAGGACAGGTACCGTTAACCATGGAGGGCCGATACAGGGAGACAGTCTAGAGACAAAAGCGGAGTCGTGGATAAACCTTGCCGGAGTTGCGGTCGGAGATACCGCAGACGTGTTCGTATATGACGACGACCAGCTCAGGCGACTGGACACCTACCAGAGGGAGGTGCTGAGTTCTGACAGGATGAAGGTCGCGAGCACCTCCGGTCCGAAGATAGTCGCGATGGTGATAAATGGGCGCACTGGACGATACAGTTGGACGGCGAGCAACACCTATGCCTATATGGAGAGGCTTGACGCCGAATTCGAAAAGGAGGATATCGCACATCCTACCCTGAGTGGAACCGCAACGATCAACGGAAAGAGCGTCAAGCCGTGCAACATGGATCTCCATCCCATTATGTCCAAGGTCGTGCTGAGAAGTATCAGATGCGACTTCAGTGGCATGGCCTATGACGGAGCCAGATTCACAGGGGCAAAGGTCTATCTGACGAACGTCAGCACAATATGCAGAATGATGCAGGACAAGGATTTCAGGACAAGGGGAATCCTCAACAGCGGCATGCTCGTCATGGAGGACCTGCAAAAGATTTCGGATCCTGCCATGCTATATCAAGACCTCCCGATAAGCATAGGGAAAGACTGGATCGAGGTGAACAAGACCCTTTACTGCTACCCGAACACCAATGAGGAAGAGTCTCCGGGATCACCTTTCACGAGGATGGTCATCGAAGGGCAGATCAACGGACACACATGGTACTACCCCATCAACATCAACCGTAAGGATATCTGTTGGGTCGAAGGAACTCCGGGAATCAGCCGGGATAGGGTTTACCAATATGACGTCACGATAAAGAGGACAGGTACGGACGATCCGGACAAGCCGGTATCATTGGATGACATCAGCGTCGTCTGCGAGGTCGTGCCGTGGGACGAGAAAGCAGAACGTTATGAGAGGTTTTAGGATGATTGTAGGCATCGCCGTGATGATGGTGATGTCTGCTGCCTGCGGGAATCTGGAGTCGAGGAACGACAAGTGGAAATCGGGGCCGGATGTGGATGGGAGCGTATACATGGATACCAGATTAAGTCTGGACGGCGGCATCTTGCAGACCAGATCGGACAATCCTTCGGACGAGAATCAGATATCCGACGTGAACATCTTCATCTTCAACGCCAACGGCGAGCTGGACGAAAGGAAGTTCCTGCGCATCGGACAGTTCGTAAGCCGCGACTACGGGGCAGACTGCCACGTCAAACTGATCCGGGGCATGGAGTACTCCATATATATAATGGCGAATCTGGGCTACGCGCCGCAGCTCAGGACTCTCGAGGACGTGTTGGGATTCCGTTACTGGATGACCAGACCGGACGAGTACCGAGGCGGGATACCGATGTGCGGGCATGTGGACAGGAAGCTCGCAGACGGCAAGGACATACACGTGCAGATGACCAGGGCAATGGCAAAGGTCTCTCTCGAGATAGACAAGAGCAGGCTGGACGACGACGTGAGCTTCGAAGTCAGCAGCATAGAGGTGGGCAATTGTCCGAGATCCGTACTGATGTTCGGAAGCAGCGGAGTGCGTAACGAGGACGACTGTTTCCCCGTGGGCTTCACGAAATACAAGATGCCGACTGAAGTCTATCTGTTCGAGAACTCGTCACCTGCAAGCGAGGATCAATCCTCGTATATAGAGATCAAGGCCGAGTATAAGTCCAGGGAGCTCTACACCAAGGATGGCAAGTTCCTGACCTACCGTTTACGTATCGACGACGGGAAGGGTCACTCGGTACAGAGGAACACTCACTACAAGATAACCGTCGTCCCGGAGAAGGACGGACTGGGAGGAGTCAACGTCGACAACTGGAGGATTGACAAGAGCGAGCTCAGCATACTTTATCCAGGACAGCCATATCTGATACAGCATCCGGAAGGATACGTGGAGTGCCATATCGGCGACCGCATACACCTCTGGTGCGACGTCTATCCGCCGGATACGCCCTTCGACGTGGGACGAGAGTTCCTCGAGGACGATCACCTTGAGGGGAGATACGACTATGAAATAGACGAAGACGGATTCGGAGTGTGGCTCACCATGACCGAAGGAGGAATGGGATGGGTCGAGATGTGGGCCGGAGAACCCGTCAATGACGGAGCCTTATGGATGATAATGTGCGAACCTTAGCAAAATAGATTGTTTGAGTTCGGAGAGTGATGTATATTTGCCGTCCCGGAAATGACAAGACATTCCGGAGACTGACAATGAATAAGATCAAGGCTTTCCTCGAAAGGAAAAACATCGAGATTTCTCTACAGAGATACGGCGTGGATGCGATGTCCGCCATGGCACAGGGACTCTTCTGCACCCTTCTCGTAGGAACAATACTCAACACCCTCGGCACTCAGCTCCACATCGCTTGGCTCACCAAAGCCATCATCACCGTCGGGAGCACAGCATATACCATCGGAGGCTTAGCGTCGGCCATGGTCGGACCGGCAATGGCCGTTGCCATCGGATATGCCCTGAAGGCGCCTGGAATGGTGCTTTTCACCCTGGTACCCGTAGGATATGCCACGAACATACTCGGCGGAGCAGGCGGTCCCTTCGCAGTATACGTCGTCGCCATACTTGCTGCCGAGGCCGGTAAGGCCGTAAGCAAGGAGACCAAGATAGACATTCTCGTCACTCCCCTCGTGACCCTGCTCGCAGGTATCGCCATCGCCAGCCTGATCGCCTCACCTATCGGCAAGGCCGCAAGTTGGGTCGGCAACCTCATCATGTGGGCGACCGAGCTCCATCCTTTCATGATGGGAATCTTCGTGTCGGCAATCGTAGGCATGGCGCTCACCCTTCCTATCTCATCTGCGGCGATTTGCGCAGGACTCGGGCTCACCGGACTCGCAGGAGGTGCCGCTCTCGCAGGTTGCTGCGCACAAATGGTAGGATTCGCCGTGATGAGCTTCAAGGAGAACCGTTGGGGCGGCGTCATCAGCCAGGGACTCGGAACAAGCATGCTCCAGATGGGAAACATACTCAAGAACCCTAAGATCTGGGTAGCGCCGATACTCGCCAGCATGATCACCGGCCCTGTCGCGACCTGCATTTTCGGAATCCAGATGAACGGTGCTGCGGTAAACTCCGGCATGGGCACCTGCGGTCTCTGCGGCCCTATCGGCGTATGGACCGGCTGGGTAGAACCATCAGCGGCAGCCCTTTCAAATGGAGCTGCCGCCTATAGTCCGTCGATGATTGACTGGATGGGTCTTGTTCTTGTATCTATCGTCCTCCCTGCTATCCTCTGCCTTATCTTCGGACAGATCTTCCGAAAGATAGGATGGATCAAGGAAGGCGACCTGAAGTTGTCGTAATCAGGCCTGCCAGCGGCAGGAATTACTTCCTCGCGATTCCGTTCTCAGCAACGAAGGCCTCGATAGTCGAGCCGTCGTCAATGCTGCGGACACAATCCATAAGCACTGCAACCTTCTCTGCTGAAGCAAGCTTGAGGATGTTCGCGGTGCTTTCCTTTACGCAGTAGTCACCAGCGATACCGCACACGTCGATGCTCTCGGCATTGGTTATCCACTGATAGATCACGCCCTCGGTGAGATCCTCGAATGCTCCGTACTGCTCCTTGTCCGCAGACGCGCCCTTGAAGAAAAGCTTAGCCTTGTCGGAAGCAAGGATGCCCGCGAATTCGTCAGCAAGACCTGCGCCCTGGGTGTAAGCAACGCAATGTGATGGCCATGGGCCACCCTGAGGAGCGAACGAACAATGGTTGCCTGGATGCCAGTCGAGAGTGAAGATGATGCCGTCATAGTTGTCGGCAATGGCTGCAATCTTGGCAGGAAGAACCTCGCTACCGCCTACATAGAGCGAACCAGCAGGATCGAAGAAATCCCTCTGTACGTCAACGACCACGAGAAGCTTAGCCGGATTTTCGCAGCACTCGCAACACTCGTCACAGCAGCAATCATCGCACTGAGCCTGGTTTGCATTCTGATTGCATGAGCTCATGGCAAGCACCGCCGCCATGGCTGAAAGAATTGAAAAAATACGTTTCATATACACTAATAACTTATTCCCTTGGGGAAATGGGTTGCAAATATATCCATTTACGACAATATCCGTATCACAAGAACGGAGAAATAGCGGAAGTATCTTCAGCATTTGTGTAAATCTCCTATCTTTGTAATGGATGGACATAGTCATCACATACGTAGACGGACTTGATCCGCTCTGGAGGCAGGATTACGAGAACGCGGTCGGCGGGAAGCTCAACGAGAAGAGATTCCGCGACTGGGGTACCCTGCGCTACCTCCTGCGCGGGATCAGGAAGTTCATGCCGTACATCGACAATGTGTTCCTCGTCGTCGCACGCGAGAGTCAGGTACCCGCATGGGCCAGCGAGAAGCTGAAGATAGTCCTCCACGAGGACATCATCCCGAAGGAACTCCTCCCTGTATTCAACAGCACTGCGATAGAGATGTTCCTGCACAGGATTCCGGGCCTCGGCGAACAGTTCATCTACTTCAACGACGACATCTTCCCCGTTGCCCTGTCAAGGCCGGAAGACTTCTTCCGCGACGGGAAGGTAGTGATGAAGCACTCTCGCTGCTTCCTCCCATGGGGAATGTTCAAGAAGCAGACCCAAGCATCGGACAGGCTCGCAAAAAGCGCCGCAGAGGCCAGCGGAATAGGCTTCATGCGCCCTCAGCACATCTGCTCACCTATGCTGCGAAGCTGCAGCGAAGAGCTCTACAAGCTCAAGGAAAAGGAAATACTCTCACTCGTGACTCCGCTGAGGAAGCCCTTCAATGTGAACCAGTACATCTTCACAGACTATCTCTACTACACCGGACGCACGATACAGCAGCGCCGCTCGAAAAAGCACTTCTCGCTTGCGGCGAGCTCGATGGACAAGATAGAATCCTTCATCCTCAACCCGACTGCGCAGTTCGCATGCATCAACGACGTGAACATGCCGCAGGAGAAGTATCTCGAGTGCAGGAAGCGTCTGCTCGCGGCCTTCGAGACCTTGCTTCCGGAGCCTTGCGACCTGGAACGATAGACACGGCATCTGATGAGAATAGCATACTGCATACACTCGATCCACAAGACCGGCGGTAAGGAAAGGGTCCTGAGCATAAAGGCAAACTACCTTGCCGACGTGCTCGGATACGAGGTGCATATCATCACCGCGGCCCTCAAGGGCAGAAGGCCCTTCTTCCCGCTGAGCGACAAGGTCCATGTCCACGACCTCCGCTGCCCCGACCGCTATGTAAGCGCACACGGAAGGTACGCGAAGGCATTGGAGAGCCTGCTGCTCGACATCCGACCGGACATAACGATCTCGACCGGATGCAACGAAATCTATTGCCTTCCGGCTCTCAAGGACGGCAGCATCAAGCTCTGCGAATTCCATTTCTCACACGACAAATACATCCAGAAATACGGTTCCAGCTCTCTCGGACGCCTCTACGCAGGCATCAGGACGAAGAAACTCGAGAAAGCCGCAGCCGCGCTTGACTGCTTCGTCGTGCTGACCGAAGCTGACAGGAAGCTCTGGGCCAGCACCGTACCGGACGCAAGGCAGATCTACAACCCGCTGACCTTCACTACCGAGACCAGGGCCTCACTCGACTCCAAGAGGATGATAGCAGTCGGCAGGCTCGACCCTATCAAGAACTATCCTGACATGGTCAAGGCGTGGGCCAAGGTACACCAGATGCACCCGGACTGGTCCCTGGACATATTCGGCGTCGGCGGAATGACGGAGAAGGTGCGCAGGATGATAGCCGAATACGGGCTCGAAGGATGCGTGAATCTCTGCGGCAGGTCTTCGGACATGCGCAGCGAGATGCTCGGACGCAGCGCGATGGTGATGAGTTCGCTCGGAGAGGGTTTCCCCATGGTCATGCTCGAGGCGAGCGCATGCGGACTCCCTATCGTAAGCTATGACTGCAAGTGCGGGCCGTCGGAAATCATAATCGACGGAAAGAGCGGCTACGTCGTCAAGGAAGGTGACGTAGACGCGTTGGCAGAAGGAATCTGCAAGCTGATCGAGTCCCCCGAGCTACGCAAGGAATTCGGCCATGCAGCAGCGGCAAAGTCAGAGGAATTCAGGATAGAAGAGATGATGCAGTGCTGGGACAAGCTGTTCAAGGAGCTTGTCACCAAGGCCTAGCTTAGCTCCTGCCCGGAGCAGCAATCGTTCTACTTACAGCAAAGATACGACCTGAGAAGGAACTGCTTGAAGATCGGCAACCTGAGGTTCCTTCCTACGCGGAAGGTCTTGCACTCACGCAGGATCTCCGGATATGAGTTGAAATTGTCCCTGTCAAACTTGAGGATGGACCAACCGGCATAGGCAACTATATCCCTTCGAATCTGGTCATTCATGATCTTATATCCCCTGCTGTCGAACAATGCGCGGAGATCCATATAATTGATTGCGCGCTCGACCCTGTTCCTGGCCTTTCTCGCCTTGGAATTTGCAATCGAACCCTCATGGATGAGGTAGTGATAGAGAGGCTCCCTGAGATGGGCAATCTTCTCAGCGAACTCGAGGAACTGGCTGAAGATATAGGTATCCTCATTCATCGAGTATGGAGGCATCACTATATCGTGGTCACGGTAAAGCTCAGCCTTGAACAGGCAGCGCCAAAGATAAGAACATGCCTCCCAGTTGAAGATATCGTCAATCCACTTCGCGCTGTCCCCGTCGGCGTAATCATTCTCTTGAATGAGCTTCACCTTCTTCGGAGACTCTTTCCAATAGTCGCAATAGATAATGTCGCTACCAGTCTCCAACGCCGTCGAAACCAGTTTCTCAACCATGGTGGTCTCCATCACGTCGTCCGGGTCAGAGAACATGAAATAATCGCCTGTGAAATGCTTGAGCCCGAACTCGCGGGCAGAAGGAAGTCCCCCGTTCTCCTTGTCGTAGATATGTACCCTGTCCTTCAGGTGGGGAAAACGGTTATCCAGAATCTCACGGAAAATTTCCATCGACCTGTCCTTCGTTCCGTCATTAACTATCACGAACTCAATGTTCGGATATGTCTGGCTGAGCAGAGACTCAGTATAGGCACCTATGTACCTCTCAACTCCATAAACCGGAATGAGAATAGATACTAGTGGTTGATTTGCAACTAAATTTCCCAAAATGTCAACAATTCTAAACTTATTACTCCACGAGAGGCGCAAAAATACAAATAAAATGCCACCTCAGCAAAAAGTATTGAAGTTTATGGAATCTATGCCCAGCGACGATGGGTCCAGAGGTAGTTCTCCGGCTGAGCCTCTATATCCTTGGTCAGGAGATCATAGAATCTCTGCATGATTTCCTCGACAGGCATCTTGGATGCGTCCTCGCAGATGAGCTCGTACTCGATACGGTACTTTCCCCTCTCCTCGATCACCATCCTCTGGTACATCACCGGAAAGGCGAACTTCGCTGCCATGTTCGCAGCAGCGGCCATGGTCCTGCACTCTCGGTGCATGAACTTTACCGGAAGCGAGCCCTTAGCCGCAGCATAAGGACGCTGGTCGGTATTGATATGATAGAGTTTCTTCTGATCGCGATGGCTCAGGACGAAGCGAATCAGTGACTGGGTCTCCACGAGCCCTTCGAAACCCTCCTTGTCGACGAGCGGAGCTATGCGGTTCCCGTTCATGATCCTGTCCCAAACCTTGCTGGTAAGCTTCTTATAGACCACGACGAAGTTTTTCTCCGCCGCGCGGAATTCAACGTCATCCGGATAATATGACTCCGAACCTCCGAGAAGTTCCCAGTTTCCCATGTGGGAGAAAAGTATCATTATGCTCTCAGAGCGATCATAGACTTCATTCAGCAGCTGAGGATTGCTCACTCTCACTATTCCATGCTTCTTCAATCGCCTTGGGCTGCATCCGCCGAACCAGATGGTCTCCACTACGAGGTCAGCGAAATGGTCATAGAACCTCTTCAGGATGACTTCCCTCTCCTGGGCACTCTTCTGGGGGAAGCACTTCTCGAGATTGTCTCGCACGACATTGCTGCGATAGAACTTCCTCGCGATGATAGACAGGAGCCTGGCGTTGAAGTAGTGGACCTTCAACGGAAGTGCAGCGACCAGCGAAAGCGCGCCCTTGAGGCAATAGTAAGCGAAGTCTGCCATGCTACCTGATATATTTTGCAGTGAATGTATCGGCATGTGCTGCCATATCCTCCGGCGTGCCGGCGAACACGACTTCTCCTCCCCTGTCGCCCGCATCCGGGCCGAGGTCGATGATCCAATCTGCAGAGCGCATAACGTCCGGATTGTGCTCCACGACAACCACGCTGTGGCCGTTCGCAATCAGAGCGTCGAGACTCTTGAGAAGCTTCTCGACGTCATAGAAATGCAGGCCGGTGGTAGGCTCGTCGAAGATGAACATGATGTTCTGACGCTTGTAGGAGCTGCTGTCCTCCGACATGGAGAGGAAGTAAGCGAGCTTGATACGCTGGCACTCACCACCGGAAAGCGTACTGCTGCTCTGGCCGAGCTTGATGTACGACAGGCCGACATCCACCAGCGGCTGGAGCCTGTGCGCAATTCTCTTAGCCTCGCTTTCGGGCTGCGAACCGAAGAACTCGATGGCCTCAGTGACGCTCATGTTCAGCACGTCGTCTATGTTCATTCCCTTGTACTTCACCTCGAGGATGTCCGGCTTGAAACGGCGTCCGCCGCAGGCTTCGCAGACCATGGACACGTCCGCCATGAACTGCATGTCTATCTTCACGAAACCCACTGCCTGGCACTCAGGGCAGCGTCCTCCGTCCTGGTTGAAGGAGAAGAACGAAGGTCCGTAACCGTTCATCTTCGCGTACTGCTGCTCGCTGAAGAGCTTGCGTATGTCATCGTAGACCTTGAGGTAGGTCACCGCGTTGGAGCGGGAGCTCTTGCCTATAGGATTCTGGTCCACGTATTCTATTCTGTTGATCCTGTCGAGATTGCCGCTGAGTCCGCGGAATGTTCCCGGTGCAGAGCCCGTCTCGTTGATGCGGCGGAAAAGCGCCGGGTAAAGTATATCGCCGACGAGGGACGACTTGCCGCTGCCGCTGACTCCGGTCACCACGGTAAGCACGCCT